>NZ_CALETI010000233.1 GCF_937920075.1 uncultured Agitococcus sp. | reverse complement strand
TGAGCCACTAATAAATAATCGGTTTTTATTTTATTGGCTCAAGAGTGAGTCTTTTTTATCTTACGTTAATGCCGTTAGTTATGGTGTTAACATGCCAAGACTTGGAACATCCGATGGATTAGCAGCACCATTTATACTTCCCCCCCTAGCCGAACAAAAAGTCATAGCCGATAAATTAGATAGTTTATTGGCACAGGTTGACAACATTAAAACCCGTTTAGATGCCTTACCAACCATTATTAAACGCTTTAAACAGTCGGTTTTGTCGGCGGCGGTGAGTGGGAGGTTGACGGAGGATTGGAGGGAGGCTAAAGGTTTGGAGTGGAAATGGAGAGAGTTGCTATTATCTGATATAACGTCGAGTGTTACTTATGGTTATACGGCTAGTTCAACTCAAAATGAGGTCGGCCCGAGAATGCTCAGAATCACTGATATTCAGGATGGTAGGGTTGATTGGGATAATGTCCCTTACTGTGAAATTGATGAAGATAGAAAAGATACCTACTTATTGCAAAAAGGTGATTTGGTTTTTGCTCGAACAGGTGCAACAGTTGGGAAAAGTTTTTTAATTAGAGATACTCCTCCTGATGCAGTATTTGCTTCCTATTTAATTAGAGTGCGTTGTAATGTTGGTAACTCTATTGAGTATTTGTCGTATTTTTTTCAATCCAATAACTATTGGAGGCAAATTACTGAATTTAGTGCGGGTATAGGTCAACCAAATGTGAATGGTACAAAATTAAAAAATCTTGCCATACCTTTACCACCATTAGAAGAACAAACCGAAATTGTCCGCCGTGTCGAGCAACTTTTTGCCTATGCCGACCAAATTGAACAACAAGTCAAAAACGCTCAAAGCCGCGTCAATAACCTCACACAAGCCATACTCGCCAAAGCCTTTCGCGGCGAACTCACCGCCGACTGGCGCGCTGCCAACCCCCACTTAATTAGCGGTGAAAACTCCGCACAAGCACTGTTGGCAAAAATCAAGGCCGAACGTGACAAACCCAAAAAAACAAGCAAGCAACAAACCATGTTTAATGAGTAAATAACCATGAAAATTAAATGCTTAACGCTAACACATTTTCGACGGTTTACGAATTTTGAAATGGATTTTCATCCACAACTCACGGTTTTAGTGGCACGCAATGGCGCGGGTAAATCGAGTATCTTAGATGCAATAGCGACCGCTCTTGGCGTGTTTTTAACAAGATTACCCAAAGTTGTTGGCTTAAATCCTAAAGAAACAGATTTTCAAGTGTATGCCAACGGTCAAAAACCCCCTTATATGCGTATTAGCTGCGAAAGCACAAATGGCATTAAATGGGACAGAACCGTTAAACGCGACCAAACACCCAAAACAGCCAAAGAAATTCCCGAAGCATTAGGCGTAAAAGCCTTAAACGATTATGTTGACCAGTTTATTGATGCCCATAATGCCAATCAACCGTATGAACTGCCTGTATTTATTCACTATGGTACAGGCCGTGCCGTGTTTGACGTGCCAACACGCAAAAGTGGTTTTGGTAAAGACTATCAGCGTTTTGATGCCTTGCGTGTAGCCCTCGAAAGCCGAGCCAATTTTCGTAGCTTTGTCGAGTATTTTTATGCTCTAGAAGATATTGAAGCCAAAAAACAAAAAGAAGCACGTTCCTTTGATGTCGAAATTCCCGAATTAAAAGCCATTCGCCGTGCTATTCAAAAAATGTTGCCTGACTTTTCTAATCCGCGTGGTGCAGAAGTAGGCATACAAATAGACTGGACGCAAGGCAACCAAACCACTCAATTACGCATAGAACAACTGAGTGACGGTTATCGCACTACCTTAGCCATGGTGATGGATATTGCCGCACGCATGGCCGAAGCTAATCCCGATATGCCAGACCCCTTACAAACCGAAGGCGTGGTGTTGATTGACGAAATTGACCTACATCTGCATCCAGGTTGGCAACAAACCATTTTGCTCGACCTAATGCGAACCTTTCCTAATATTCAATTTATTGTGTCAACACACAGCCCACAAGTCGTGTCCTCGGTTAAACCTGAATGTTTGCGCGTCATTGATTGGCATAACGAACATCCGCGTTTATTGCCTGTGCTTTTTTCCGAAGGAGCAGAAGCGCAACAAGTGCTATTAGATGTATTGGGCGTAAAATCACCGCGTGTTGAAAAGTTAGAAATCGTGCAAACACTAAAGGCATATCAAACATTGGTGGATAACAATCAATGGGATAGCGAAGAAGCACTCAAACTTCGTCAAACCCTAGACCAATGGGGCGCAGGGTTTGAGCCAGAGCTAGTGCGTTTAGATGTGGATATTCGTCTTCAATCATTGGATAGATAAATAGATAAGATGAAAAACATTATCAAAGGCCAACAGCCAGCACTATTAGCAAATTATGTGCAAGCCAACCCAACAAACACATGGACTCAGTGTTCCAAAAATCCAACTCGGCGCGAAGCCATTCAAACAGAAATTCGCCTTAATCAAGGTGGATTATGTGCCTATTGCGAAATTGACTTAAAACCTGCCGATACTCAGGGCGGTCTTGCTGATTTTCGTGTGGAGCATTTTCATCCCAAGTCAGATACATCGACTGCCCATAATTGGCATTTAGATTGGCAAAATTTGTTAGGCTGTTGTCATGGTGGCAGTCAGAAAGATGTCACGGATGCCGCCAACCGATTTACTAGCCCCGATACGTCATGCGATGTCCCCAAAGCCGATAATAATTGGGATAACGATATTCTTAATCCTCTACGGCTGCCTGCTTTTCCACCTTTGTTTAATTATCATCGAAGTAGTGGAGATATGACCGTTAATAGTGCTAATTGTCAGCAAGCAACCATCAATCGACAACAGGCACAAAATACCATTGATTACTTAAACCTCAATGCTAAACGGCTAACACGTTTAAGAAGTGCAGAGTTAAACGAAATCAATAAATTATTTGCACAATTAGTGGCTAACGGTTTATCAGACAGTGAAGCCAGAGAGCGGCTTGCTAAAGCCATATTAGTCAAAAAAAATCATCATTGGCCTGTCTTTTTTTCGGCGGTTAGAAGTTATTTGGGACAAGCCGCAGAACAGCAGTTAAACACAATAGCTTATCAGGGCTAAAATCTTTCACACGGTTGAAAATACTTACATTTTTATTTGTGTGAGTATTGCCATAAATTTAAAAAAACGCTATCAATAAGCCGTAGTACGTAAAACTGAGTCGTACTCCCTTCAAGTAAGTCATTGATTATCTTGTCAGTAAGTTTTGCAAGTGAGATAGTTAGGGATAAGCAATAAACAAAAAAGTGTAGGAAACATGAGTACCGAAACTGCAAAAACTATCAAAAGACACTGGCACATCATCTGGTATTTATCAAGTGGTCATTACGTCTCTACCACCAACATCCGCGACCATTTAGCTGAGTTAGGTATTGATGTTGAATTACGTACCATCCAAAGAGACTTAGGTATTTTAAAAGAACATTTCCCCTTAGAGTGTCGTAAAGACTCTGTGCCACATAGTTGGCGTTGGCAAAAAACGCCAAGTCCCACAAATGCTTTAAATATTACCCAAGCTGTGACTTTAAGATTGGTTGAAGAGCAACTCCAAGACGTGTTATCGCCACGCCTTGTTCAAGAGTTACAACCGTTGTTTGCCCAAGCCAAAGTGGTGACAGGTATGGCTGAGGTGTCACAACAAATTGATAATATTTTTAAATCGTCTATGTCTAAGCCCAAAGGTGGCAGAGGTTATGGCATTGTCGGTGGTATTAGTGGTGTGGGTAGCATCTTTGGCGGTGTACGTTCGTGGCTTGAAGATGTGTTTACTCAAGAAGATAAACAAGAGGATTTTAAACATTTGGATAAAGCCATTAATGAACTGATTGAGGTTATGCGTGAGCAAGGCTTAGATGAGCTTATTGCAGGTTTTAAAGAGTAGGAGGCATAAATGGTTATGCCTGTTGGATTAGTCAAAGTGACTTGTTTGGATTGTGGCTGGAGCTGCACACGCAACCAAAAAAGTGATGTGCTAATGCTGCCACATGTGTGTGGGAAGTGTGGGAGGAAGAGGTTGGATGTAAGTGTGGCCAATACACCAAAGTCATTACTGCAAAAGCTCTTAAATAATTGGCGTTAGTATCACAATAGAAAGGTAATTTATTGGTAGTTCCAAACAATTTTAGATGATGTTGATATATTAAAGTAAAACAAAGGTTTGATTTTAAGAGGACTTTTAGAATGAGTGATGTTTTAGAGCAAGGGTTAAATATTCGTCAAGCACGTATTAAAGAAACACGTAATTATCTAGAGCGAACCCATGAGTTATTTGAGCAGTTTGGCAGCCAACAGCTAAAAACATCTCATGCCAAATTTGAGGAATTAAAAAAAGCACTAGATTCAGACAGCCAAGTATTGCTAGTTGTGATTGGTGAGTTTTCGCGTGGTAAATCTAGCTTAGTGAATGCTTTATTAGGAATTCATTTGCTGCGTTCAGCACAAGAAGCTACTACAGCAATTAACACCTTTGTAAGAGCGATACCCGCAGGGCGTGATGAGCGTTTCATTCGTATTCATTATCAGGATGGTCGTTCGCCTACAGAAATTGCATGGGACAATGATGAAGTTTTAGAAAAATGGGGAACTGAATTAAATAGTGAGCATGCTGATGCTCGGAAGCTTGTCGATTATATAGAAGTGTTTACCTCGCATCCTTTATTAGATAAAGGTTTGGTTCTTATTGATACCCCAGGTTTACAATCTGTGGTGCAGCATCATGAGGAAATTACTCGCCGTGCTATTGCCGAAGCACATATTGCAATTTGGGTACAAAGTACCGCGCAATTAGGAG
>NZ_CALETI010000232.1 GCF_937920075.1 uncultured Agitococcus sp. | reverse complement strand
CTATTCCCACAGGTCAAATGCCTCAAGGGATGACAGGGGTATTAGCGGCAGAACGTGGCCAAAATATGCCAACACCTGATTTATTTGGCGAAAACATTTTAAAGGGTAATTTTGATATTAACCGCGAATTGGTTAGTCCAGCGGTGGCAGGGCGTACGCCTGATTACTTAGATGTTTTACAGATTGCAGCTAAACACGCATTACAACAAAATGATATTGATAGTTATGTAAAGTTTGCTAACGGTATTAAACAAGAAAGAGCAGCTAATGATATAGAATGGGGCACTAATCCTACAAAAGGTATTAATCCGCAAACTGGATTGCCTGATGCTTATATCACTAATAGGAAAGGTGACGTTAAATGGCTTGGTAGTGGGGTTTATGAAGCACCAAAAGACCCTAAAGCACCTATCACATGGACAGTGCCAAACGGAAGAAAAGAAACTGTTTATGGCTATGATGCAAACGGCAAACCCATTGTATTAGGGGTTAAGAGTTTAGATGCGCCAAGCCAAACACAACCAAGAGTGCAACAAGTAAGCGATGCGACAGGCACTTATTTGGTGGATTTGGACACAGGACAAACTAAGCCTATTATGATAAACGGCAAACCTGCAACCACTCCGAAAGCGGCTCAAACCCCAAGCGGTGAGGAATCAAATGCAGCAGGCTTTTATGTCCGCATGAAAGAAGCAGAAGATTTGCTTGCAAAATATGAGGAAAAAGGAAAGCCAACCCTAAAAACCACAATGGCATCTAATATTCCTATTGTTGGCGATGTTTTGGAGCGTTCATTTCAAACACCTGAACAACAACAATATAAAAACGCAGCATTGGCTTGGATTCGTGCAAAATTAAGAAAAGAATCAGGTGCCGCTATTGGTGTAGATGAAGCCGAGCAAGAATATAAAAACTATTTCCCTGTCGTTGGCGACACTAAAGAAGTCATAGAGCAAAAACGCCAACTAAGAAGCGCGGCAATGGAGGAAATGGGACTCGCTTCAGGAAAGGCGTACCAAAAAGCAGAGGATATTGTAACATCAAGAAAAAATGCACCTGATTTATCAAAGTTGCCAACATCTAACATAGAAAAAGGTTCTGTCGCTAAAGACCCAAAAACAGGTAAACCCATAGCAATGTTTAACGGTTCTAATTGGATTCCGTGGGGAGGTAAATAATGGATTACATTATTGAACAGCCAAGCAAAAA
>NZ_CALETI010000231.1 GCF_937920075.1 uncultured Agitococcus sp. | reverse complement strand
GGCACGCCTACTGGCTTGTGAATAATTGCGAGTTAGAGCAATTCAAGCAGCTACAGCAAGCACTTGCCGCTAAGTTTGATGGTGATAAAGCCGTTAATGACTTGCCGCGTGTGATGCGTTTAGCAGGATTTAGCCACAACAAAGCAGAATCATTTATAACGCGCATTCGTACCATGCAAGATAACCTTTATCCGTACAGCGTTAATAAGCTAATTGTTGGTTTAGGTTTGGAATTAGAAAAAAATAAAAATACAAAACCACAAGCCGCTATAGTTGCTATATCTGCTATAGATAAAGATGATTTTACAATCGGATTACCACCCACAGACGAAACCATAGCCGATATTAAGAGCGCATTAGATTATCTATCATGCGAGGAGTATCACGACTGGATAAGGCAAGCCATGCACTTAAAAACGCTAGGCAATGCAGGCTTAGAGTTATGGCTTACTTGGTCAAGCACAAGTGCAAAGTACAACCGAGCCGAAGCGATAGACAAGTGGCACTCATTACAAGCCGACAGAACAGGCTATAAGGCCATTTTTAACGAGGCTAAGGCCAATGGATGGATAAACCCATTAAGTAATCAATGGCAAGAGCCTGACCCCATTATTGAGCCACAGGAAGCCACAGACTACCCCATAGATGAATTACCTGAACCATTACGCCTATTAGTGCTAGAGATTGTTGATTACTTGCAATGCCCTATAGCATTGGCCGCTAATTCAGTTTTAGCCGCGTTATCGTTAAGCACACAAGGCTTGGTTAATGTATCAAGGGATAATAGCCTAATTGGTGCAGTATCTTTGTTTTTAATGGTGATTGCTGAATCAGGAGAGCGAAAAAGTGCTTGTGATAACTTAGTGCTTAAAGCCATAAAAAAATTAAATGATGAGCATTTTTGCCATGACAAAGAGCAAAACAATGATTACTTAACCGAGCTTAATATCTGGAATAGTCAAAACAATGGCTTACACGCATCACTAACCCAAGCATCAAAGAGCGGTGAACCAACGGACGACCTAAAAGAAAAAATCAAAACACACGCAATGACAAAGCCTATGCAGCCAAAGGGAACGACCTTTTTATATGAAGATGCAACCATAGAAGCATTAACAAAGGGATTATATTTTAACTCCCCTAGTGGCGGCATTTTTTCAAGTGAAGCAGGTGTCGTGTTTGGTAGTCATGGCATGAGTAAAGACAATTCCACACGAACAATGGGCAATATCAATAAATTATGGGACGGTGACAGTATCATTGTTGGTAGGTCAGACGTTAGCAACAATATGCTATTGACTGGCAGACGTTTAACCCTATGTTTAGCCACACAGGAAAGCACCGTAAGAGCATTTTTTGATGGTACTAATGGCTCAGCAAGGGGTATTGGCTTCGGTGCAAGATTCTTGATTGCATGGCCTAAGTCAACGCAAGGCACACGCTTATACAAAGCACCACCTAGCCACTGGCCGCATCTCACACGCTTTAGTAGCCATGTTCTTAGCTTATTAAATACTGACCTAACCATTGATGAAAACACAGGCGCATTACAGCCAATCACTTTGCATTTATCACAACAAGCACTTGAGGCATGGATTGAGTTTTATAATGATACCGAGCAAGAACTTTGCACAGGTGGAGAGCTAACAGATATTAAGGACGTAACAAGCAAAGCAGCCGATAACGTGGCAAGAATAGCAGCCTTATTCCATGTGTACGAACACGGCATAACTGGCAACATCTCAGAAGATCATCTTAGAAGTGCAGGACGTATCATGTTCTGGCACTTAATGGAATCAAAACGCTTCTTTAATGAGCTGTCATTATCCAAAGAGTTACGCCATGCAACCATGCTTGATAACTGGCTTTTGAATTATTGCAAGGAACATCAAACAACCGAAATTAGCACCCGAACACTTAAACAGTTATGCCCTAATTCATTAAGAAACAAGTCAAGTTTTGATGATGCTATTAGCCATTTAATCGACTTAAACCGCGTCAAAATAGTCAATCAAGGCAAAAAGAAACTAATACACCTTAATCCTAAATTGTTTGAGGTGTAACATGAGTTTTGCTGATTGGAAAGGTAAAAAACAGCAAGCTGCTACAGCTACAGTCGCTACACTTGCTACAGTTGAACCTAAAAAGGCGTTAAAAAATGATAATCCGACTCTATGTGTAGCAGATGTAGCAAGTGTAGCTGTAGCAGTTAGTGAAAATAAGCAAAAATCAGAGCCGCCTACCAAAACAGAGTTATTACCAAATAGCCCTGTTTTTGGTGGCGGTTATTCTGTCATTTTGGCCAATACTGTTAAGTGCAACCAGTGCGAGTATTTATCCTTAACTGGCACTTGTAAGCGATTAGATAAGCGTGTGATTCCCGAAGCAATACGCGAATGTGATTCTTTTAAGTTGCTTAAAAGTGAACGCCTATCAATCGTTAAAGTTACGCCCTACACCGCCACCGAGTTATTAACCCACTACGAAAAGCCCTTGTTTAATCATTTATTGGCTTGCCCTTACTGTCATGTTGAAAAGGCGCAATACTGCTTAAATGGCTATGCAATGGGCAGCGTCTACGATGCGTTATTGCTTAACCGTGATGATGCACAGGCAAGGCGTGAGTCATTGGCCTTGCAAGTGGATAGAGCGTGTATATCAGGCCGTAGCGTGTATGTACCGTTTAAGCCTATACCTTTTTAACTTGCTTACGGTTAAAACTGGAACAAGATTAGATGCACTCAGTTTTGAGTGTATCTTTTCATTTTACACTAGCCACAAACTAGCCCCTACAGGTGCAACGATATGACACCAAAACAAGCCGATTTTGTGAGATGGTACTTTGAACTAGGCAATGCAAGTGAAGCCTATAAACGTGCTTATAATAGCCATGCAAAGCCTAATACCTTGCACCGTAAAGCCAACGACCTACTAAAGCACCCAGTTATTAAAGCAGAGGTTCAAACGATGCAGGAACAAGCAAGAGAACGTAATCAAGTAACCATTGATAACGTAGTGGACGAATTAGAAGAAGCCCGACAAGTTGCCAAGCAATCAGGCAATGCTGCCGCAATGGTTAGCGCAACATTAGGCAAAGCCAAAGTATTAGGCTTAGTAGTGGATAAACAGGAAACAAATACAAAGATATTAACGCCACCTGTTTTTAACTTTGTAGGCGTGCAACCACTTAGCCAATACTCACAAGAAGAATTAAGAGCCGCCATAAAAGAGCTGCAAGAGGAATATTAAGCAATAACTATCAATAATCTTTTAATGATAGTTATCAGCTATTACCACCGCCACCACGACAAAACTATTTTGTAACAGGCTATTTTTTGATAAAAACAATACTTTTTAAGGGGTCACTTTTCTTTTTTGGGGCATTATAGGGGGCATTTTTGATATATGGTAAA
>NZ_CALETI010000230.1 GCF_937920075.1 uncultured Agitococcus sp. | reverse complement strand
AGGTGGTAAACTTTGCTTAATTTGCTGCATCATACCTTCTTTAATAGACTGGACGGCAGCAGCAGAACCATCTAATGCCATTAATTGTTGTGCTAATTTAGTTTTATCTTCAGCAAATGCAACATTGCTTGATAACACTGACAATACCATCAATACGTAGAACTTCATAACTAACTCTTTGAATTTTTTAATAGAAACAACAATAAAATTGCAGCCAAAGGAAAAAAGGTTGCTCCTGTACACCGTATTATCTCACTCGTATTGGGGTGTGTCACATAAAAACTAATGCCAACAACAAGATAAAATGCAAAAAATAACATCGTGATATAGTTTTTTTTAGCACTAACGACAGTTGATGCTGAAAAGTACAAAGATGCCAAAATAAAAAAATAGAAAATGGACATACTTTTTTTCGAATCGTAAAAAACTGGAGGATGTAATCAACATCCTCCAAAGAAAAAACCAGATTTTTTCATGCAGTAAATTCTGATTTTAAGTTATTGCCGCATAAGCATTGCTAATACTTAACGACGCCCCCAACTGGATGTTGACCATTGACCGCCAACATATGCAATAGAACCACCATATAATGCTGTTCTTGTTGCGCCAAATGGAGTTCCCGTTATCATTGTACCAACTGCACCACTACCTATTGCCATAGCCCAGCCACCATAAGTTCTTTGACTAGATGGAACAGAATAAGCGTAATTTAAACCACCAAAGCCACCACCTACAAAACCAAGTCCTACATAATTCCAAAAAGCCCCTTCGGTTTCTTTCATTTCTTGCTCGCCTAATGCGTGAACATTAAGACTAGTTGAATTAGCAAAGGCAAAACTAACAGACTCATCAATCAATGGTGCATCATTGGCAAAACTCATCTGACTGGCAAATACAGCCGCTAATACAGTCATTGTTGTTACGTTTTTCATGCTTACAATCCTCGTTAATAGCATCTATTTTGTAGGTAAACTCACCTACTACTTTTGCGCCACACAGCGCACTTAACTAGATGTTAAATTACAATTTAAACACCCAATTAATACCTAGCTCCGAGCCTAATCCACCCGAAATATTTGTTTTAACATTAAAAATAACTGTGCTTTTTTTGCTCAATCCCCACCCAGCACCTATGTTTAAATCAGTCAATGTTTGCCGTAATCCTGTTGTTTGGCTATTGTGCTTTGCAGCAGACACATTACGCCATTGCCACCCCATATTTAGGGTAACATCGGCATTAACAGCAAACCCAATCGAAGGTGAAAGTAAAAAATAATTACTTGGCAAATAAGATGAGCCGTTATCTAAAACACGTTTTAGATTTGCTTTATAAGCGGATGTTAATGAGAAAATAATGGGGTCTGTAACCCGATAAGATGTAAAACCAACTAAAACTGCTTTTAAGGCATCTGAATTTGTTGATGTTGCCTCGTAAGCAGGTAATTCAGCAAATGCAACAAGAGCGGGGCTTGTATTTTCTTGCACAAAAACATGATTAATACCTAGCCACACATCTGATACATAACTATCGCTTTGGGAATGAACCTCATCAAAAGCCAAACGTCTATTTTGCGTACTTAAAGCACTGACTCTGGCATACAACTCGGTGCGAGCATTAAAACCATATTTGGCAGATATATTTAGAATTGTTGTATCAGCGTAACTTTCACTATCTCCAATTTGACTAGGAATTGAAATAAATTGTGTGGGTGATATTTGAATAAGAACAGGCTCAGCTTGACCTAAACCCATTTGTTTGTGATTGGCATAAGTAAGACCTATCTCTAAACGAGTTTGTTTTTGTTGTGTTAATAATTCATCTAAACTTAAAGGTAAGTCTGCTAATACAAGAGAAGAATAAGTGCTAGCTATGGCTAATAGTGCGATAGTGCGATAGTGCGATAGTGCGATAGTATTCATATTTGTTAGAACCAACACTGTCATCCGTTTTAGTGGCGCACATTCTAACCAAATAATCTTTATTATCTTTGAGTATTGTCTGACAAAAATAATTTTTTCATCAATTGACTTTTTTAGCGCAGAAAAATTTTTAAAAGCTAATGATTCTATTTGTAGCTGTGCGACTATCAAATCATCAAACAATGTCAAGGTTAAGCCCTCATCCCAGCCCTCTCCCAAAGTGAGAGGGAGTTTTCTCGCGTAGAAAAGTATCATGGTGAAAGCTAAACCAAATAACTTGTTAAAAATTAAGAACGAAGCATCTACCGTTCTTAAACATAACGTAGAGGGGAAAAACAATGACTACATTCATGGGGCAAGCACAAGGCATGGGTCTTGCCATTTTAAATCAAATTGCCAGCAGTGATTGGCCAGACAAATTAAACCTGCGTAAACCAATTGAAAAAATGCTTTACCAAGGCAGCAAAACGGGCTTTAAGGTAATGACCAAAGTCAGCCGTCAGTTTGCCAGTTCGGGCAAAGCCAATAATCAAGCCACCCGTTTAGTCTCTAGTGCGGCTAAAAGAGTCTTTGATTTAAGTTTGTCTGACGAACAACAAATGATTCGTGACAGCTTAACCATGTTTGCCAAAGAAATGATTCGCCCTGCGGCGCATGACTGTGATGCTGCTGCGGCTATTCCTGCCGAATTACTCGCTCAAGCCAAAGAATTAGGCTTAATGTATTACGCTGTGCCAGAAGCTTTAGGCGGAATGGCAACCGAAGACAATACCACCACCCAAATGCTGATTTTAGAAGATTTAGGCTATGGCGACATGGGCATTGCAGCCGCTTTGTATAGCTCGGTCAGTGTTGCCAACACCTTAGCGCGTTGGGGCAGTGCCGAACAACAAGAGCGTTATTTACGGGCTTTTGCGAGCGAAAATCCTCCCGAAGCAGCGTTAGCGGTGGTTGAAAAAACACCTTTATTTGACCCCAACAAACTCAATACCAGTGCCAAATTAGTCGGCAGTGATTATTTGCTCAATGGTGAAAAAGCCCTTGTGTTAACAGGTTCTGATGCTGAGTTATTTATTGTGGCAGCTGATGTGGAAGGCACGCCTGCCCTGTTTATTGTGGAAAGTGGCACCGCAGGTTTAAGCCTAAGTGATGGTTCAGCGATGGGCATAAAAGCTGCCGCCACCAAAACCTTACACTTAAAAGAGGTGCGTATTCCTGCCACTAATCGTTTTCCTGCTACTTTTGATTATCAAGCCTTTTTAGACTTTGGTAGTTTGGCATGGTGTGCATTGGCGGTGGGTTGTGGTCAAGCGATTTTGGATTATTTAGTGCCTTATGTAAACGAACGTGAAGCCTTTGGCGAACCCATTAGCCATCGTCAAAGTGTGGCGTTTATGGTGGCTGATGTGGCGATTGAATTAGAAGCAATGCGTTTAATGACATGGCGTGCTTGTGCTTTAGCCGAACAAGGCAAAGAGTTTCACCGTGAAGCCTATTTAGCCAAGATTTTATGTGCCGAAAAAGCCATGAAATTGGGTACAGATGCCGTGCAATTATTGGGTGGTCATGGTTTTACCAAAGAACATCCCGTCGAGCGTTGGTATCGTGATATGCGTTGTTTAGCTGTCATGTACAGTGGCTTACATTTATAATTATAAGGAGCAAAATCATGTATTTAGAAAATCCGAAAAAATTTAATATGTTGGTTGAACAAGCGCATCAAGTGGCGGTCAATGTATTACGTCCTATTTCGCGTAAATATGATAAAGCCGAACATGAGTATCCTAAAGAATTGGATATGCTTGCTTCTTTATTAGATGGCATGAACGAAGGTTCACCTGATGCTGTGGGTGCAAGCAGCACAGGCTCTGGCACAACCAGCAGTGGTTCTGGCGTTAAAAATGGCTCTAATATGTCAGCCGTTCTAGGCATTATTGAAATGTGCTGGGGCGATGTGGGTTTATTGTTAGCAATGCCACGTCAAGGTTTGGGTAATGCCGCCATTGCTGCGGTTGCCAATGAAGAACAACTCAAACGCTTCAAAGGCATGTGGGCAGCGATGGCGATTACTGAGCCAAACTGTGGCTCTGACTCGGCAGCGATTCGTACCACCGCTACCAAAGATGGCGACCATTATGTGTTAAATGGTGAAAAAATTTATGTGACTTCGGGTGCGCGTGCCGATAGCGTGGTGGTTTGGGCAACCTTAGACAAAAACTTAGGTCGTGCGGCGATTAAATCTTTTGTGGTACAACATGGCACAGCAGGCATGGAAGTCACCCGTTTAGAGAAAAAGCTCGGTATTAAAGCCTCCGACACCGCAGCAATCACCTTTACTAACTGTCGTGTGCCTGCCGCTAATTTGTTGGGTACACCCGAAGTTGATGTACAAAAAGGGTTTGCAGGGGTCATGCAAACCTTTGATAATACACGTCCTTTAGTGGCTGCAATGGCCATTGGTGTGGCTAAAGCGTCTTTAGACCGTACACGTGAATTATTAAAAGACAGCTTATCGGTTAACTACAGCGCACAACCCATGCAAGCCTCGTTTGCCGAAGCCACCTTAAATCGTTTAGAAGCCGAATGGGAAGCCGCTCGTTTGTTAACGCTTAAAGCGGCTTGGTTAGCGGATAACAAAATCCCTAACTCCAAAGAAGCGTCTATTGCTAAAGCAAAAGCAGGTCGTGTAGCGAATGAAGTAACCTTAAAGTGTGTCGAGTTGTGCGGTGCATTAGGTTACAGTGAAGATGAGCTGTTAGAAAAATGGTCACGTGATTCAAAAATTTTAGATATTTTTGAAGGCACACAACAAATTCAATTGTTGATTGTGGCGCGTAGAGTATTAAACAAAAGCTCGGCTGAGTTGAAGTAGGCTTCGATTCACTTCGGCTGCGCTCAGTGACCACCACTCAACCCCCTCGACTCCGTTCCCTGAGCGAAGTCGAAGGGCAACCAACGCAAAAATCTTTTCTGAGCAAAATGCTCAGCCTAGGTCATTTTCTCGCCCCATATCACACAAACTCCCCTGCCGCTACCCCCGACGACCATGCCCACTGAAAGTTAAACCCCCCTAACCAGCCAGTCACGTCTACGACTTCGCCAATAAAATACAAGCCTTTTTGCTTTTTACTTTCCATCGTTTTAGACGATAACTCGCGCGTATCCACACCACCCAACGTCACTTCTGCGGTGCGATACCCTTCTGTGCCTGATGGCTTTAACTGCCATGCTTGCAAGGCATCAGCTACGGCTAACAAGACATTATCAGGTATTTCAGCCAATGGCGTTTCGACGTAACTTGGCCAATGTAAGTTTTGTAACTCCAGTACCAAATTTTTACTTAATAGCGGGGTTAACTGTGTACGTAATAAGGATTTAGGATGTTGCTGTTTTTGCTCTTTTAGCCAATTATTCATTTCTAATTGCGGCAATAAATTCACTGCTACCGCCTCACCTAATTGCCAATAGTTGGATAATTGCAAAGCAACAGGCCCGCTTAAGCCCCGATGGGTAAATAACAAATTTTCGTTAAAACTGGTGTTATCTTTGGCGGTCATGGTCACATCTAAGGCTAAGCCCGATAAACGCTCTGTCACTGCTTTGATGTTATCGGTAAAAGTAAATGGTACTAAACCAGCGCGGGTTGGCAAGACCTGATGACCAAATTGTTTAGCCACTTCATAACCAAAAGCACTCGCCCCCATCGTGGGAATCGACAAACCACCTGTGGCAATCACTAAAGACTGACAAGCAAATTGACCTTTACTGGTATTTAGATGAAAACGATGATCAGCATCATTGACTGGGCTAATTTTTTCAATTTGACAATGGGTTTGAATGGTCACGTGTTGAGTACGTTCACATTCGGCTAACAACATGTTCAAAATATCTTTAGCCGAGTCATTACAAAATAACTGGCCATGTTTACGCTCATGATAAGCAATACGATGCTTTTCAACCAGTGCAATAAAATCCCATTGAGTGTAACGATTGAGTGCAGAAATACAAAAGTGCGGATTGGCAGATA
>NZ_CALETI010000229.1 GCF_937920075.1 uncultured Agitococcus sp. | reverse complement strand
AATTGGCATTTCGCTGGGCATTTGGTTCTATTTTACCATTGTTTATGGGGTGTTAAACGTTTTTACGGGGCAAGGTATGTTGACTCGTGCAGGTCATACTAGCCCGATAGTGATTCATGCTAATAATGTTGTAGAAGTTATTGATAGTGAAGGTGGTGTGCCTGTAGGCTTTTTGGAGGAGCCAGATTATCAAGAAGTTGCCTTTAGTTTAGAAAATGACTCTCGTTTATATTTATATACAGATGGCATTACTGAATGTGAAAATAAATTGTCAGAACAATTTGGTGAACAGAGATTGATAGATTTATTGGACAAACATCATGAGTTACCACTACAACAAACACTTGCTATTTTACAACAGGAGTTAAATCTTTGGCGAGGAGGTGAGCAAGAGGCCTTTACGGATGATGTTTCTATGCTAACGATTCATTATGTTGGTAATAGTCTCAATTAACTCAATAGACCTTAAACACAATAAAAAACGGCCAAATAAATGGCCGTTTTTTATTGTTCTAAATTCAAGCAACTTGCACAGGAATAGCATTAGCACTATGGCTAACAGTGTTGTCTGGGTTGCAATAAATTAAGCGAGGTTTAAAGTTAATTAATTCGGCAGCTGCATAATTGGCATAGGCACAAATAATGACTTTGTCACCAGGTTGGGCTTTGTGAGCAGCCGCACCGTTAACGGAAATAATACGTGAGCCAGCTTCGGCACGAATTGCGTAAGTGGTAAAACGTTCACCATTGGTGACGTTGTAAATTTGAATTTGTTCATACTCTAAAATGCCCGATAAATCGAGCAAGTTACCGTCAATGGCGCAAGAGCCTTCATAATCAACTTCAGCGTGAGTCACAACAGCACGGTGGAGTTTGGCTTTAAGCATGGTGCATTGCATGGCGGTTGCCTCCGTAGGGGGGTCGCAGGGCTTGTTCGGGACATTTTACGCTGATTATTTATAAGTTCAACCATTATAAATAGTCATAAAAATGGGCGCGTCATTTTGCCGTAATCTTGTCCCCGATTCAACCTATATCTGTAATAAAAATAACTTATTGGACGATTGTCCGAAATTTTGCTGTTTAATTGTCTAATTTAAAGGCAATATTATCAATTAAACGGGTTTTGCCTAAACGCGCAGCCACCAATAATACCAAGTCTAAGTCATCTGCATTGGCATCTTGTAGGTCAATTGCACGTTTAACAGCAATATAATCGGGATCAAAGCCAGATTTTTGTAAATGCAACATCGCTGCATCACATAACATGGTGTAATCACGATGACCATTGTCAATGGCGGTTTTTAGCTGCTGCAACATTTGATAAATCATTGGGGCTTTAGCACGTTCTTCAGCAGATAAATACCCATTACGTGAACTCAGTGCTAGGCCATCTTCGGCACGTTGAGTAGGAACACCAACAATTTCAATCGGAAAAGCTAATTCAGTAGTTAAACAACGAATCACCGCTAATTGTTGAAAGTCTTTTTCGCCAAAAAAGGCAATATCAGGTTGTACAATGTTAAATAGCTTACTGACAACCGTAGCGACCCCTGCAAAATGCGTTGGTCTAAATTGACCACAAAGTTGTTCACTTAAGCCATTCACTGTCACCACAGTATGTTGGCTAAAGCCATTTTGATACATTTCTTGTGCAGAAGGGGCAAAGAGCAAATCACAAGCCGCCGCTTGTAATTGTTGGCTATCAGCTTCTAAGGTACGTGGATAACTGCCAAAGTCTTCATTGGCACCAAACTGCGTGGGATTGACAAAAATGCTGCATATCACCACATCGGCTTGTGTTTTGGCTTGAGCAATTAGATGAATATGACCTGCATGCAAATTGCCCATTGTTGGCACAAAGCCCACTTTTTTACCTTGTTGTTTGGCAGCGTTAACAAACTCACGCACGGCTTGAATGGTATGTACAGTTTGCATGTTAATTAAATCCATGTTCGGGTGCTGGATAGCTTTGCTCTTTAACCGCTTTCACATAAGCCACAAAAGCATCTTGAATACTGGCTTGGCCTGTTAAAAAGTTTTTGACAAAACGGGCAGGTTTTCCTTGGTGCAAGCCTAACATATCGTGAACAACCAAAACTTGACCGTCACAGTCTTTGCCTGCACCAATACCAATGACAGGAATCGAGACGCTCGCTGTGACTTGTGCGGCAACAGCACTGGGTACGCATTCGAGCAAAATCAATGCCGCACCTGCTTGCTCAACCATTTTGGCTTCTTCAATTAATTTAGCAGCAGCATCAGCCGTTTTACCTTGTACTTTATAGCCACCAAAAACATGCACAGATTGAGGCGTTAAGCCCATGTGGACACAACAAGGAATGCCGCCACGTGCTAATTGGGTGACTGTGTCAGCTAACCAAGCACCACCTTCTAACTTAACCGCATGAGCACCTACTCTCATTAATGCTGCGGCATTGTTTAGCGCGTCATTCACGGTGGCATAAGACATAAACGGCATATCGGCCAATAAAAAAGCATTATTGTTGCCACGTGCCACACATTGAGTATGATAAATCATGTCTTGCATAGTCACAGGTAGCGTTGAGCTATGGCCTTGTAAAACCATGCCTAAAGAGTCGCCGACTAATAAACATTCAACACCAGCGGCATTCATGGTTTGGGCAAAAATGGTGTCATAACAGGTAATCATGGCAAATTTTTCGCCACGTTTTTTGCAGTCGCGGAGTGTCGTTAGGGTGATTGGCATCGATAACCTCTTGTTTAGAAAATGGGCTTCGACTCCGCTCAGCCGCCGTAAGCTGCTCCCTGAGCGGAGTCGAAGGGGGAGTTTATAAACATTAATATGTCCTAATACCAATGGCAATTATCTGCAAGTACATATATATCATCGGATAGGGTAGCACAGGCTAGGCTAGACACTTTTACACCATTTGGCAGTGTAAGGGTAGGGTTTATATCTAATAAAGGTAAAGTCACAAAACAACGATTGACCAATTCTTTATGTGGAACAATCAGTTGCTCGGTATCAATGACTTGTTGGTCATATAATAAAATATCTAAATCTAAGGTGCGTGCACCCCAACGTTCAAGACGAATACGACCTGCTAATTGTTCAAGTTGCTGTAATTCGCTTAACAGTTGTGCTGGACTGAGTGTACTTTGTAGCAACACTGCGGCATTAACATAATCAGGTTGATTCGTTGGTGAGCCAAAAGTGGGTTTGCTGCCATACAAACGTGAAACAGCCTGTAGTTGGCTTTGTGCAAGAGCCTGTAGTTGTTTAACAGCCCATTGTAATTGCTGAATAGGTTCACCTAAATTTGCGCCCAAGCCAAGATAAACCGCATGGCTCATGCGTTTTCTCCACTATTAACAGCTACTTTAGTCGTTTTGGCTTTGCGTTTTTTGGGCTTTTGGGCATTTGCTTCGGCTTTATCGGCCTTTTCTTTAGCAATGGTTTTGGCTCGTTGTTTATCTAAGGCTTTGAGTAGTTTTTCTTGCTCATCACTTGTGGCTTGTTGATAAGCTTCCCACCATGCGGCCATATCATTTGTGCCACTATCGCCTGTTTGTTCACGTAGCCATAAAAAATCAAAACCTGCTCTAAAACGCGGTTGGCTAATTAATTTAGGTACTATTTTTGCTCTAGGAAAAGCCAGTCGTGGTTGTAGCTCCCAAATATCACGAATAGTTTGTCCCACAAAACGCGGAATAGCCGTGGATTTTGATTGCAAATTTAAGGTTTCAATGGCGGCATTTTGTTGAGCAGGAAATAAATCTTCACCCTGAGCTAAAGCGTTGTTAGTGAGTTTTTGTTGCCAGTCCCATAATAACACCGCATAAAAAAAGGCAGGATTAATACTTTTACCTTGTTGTAAACGGTCATCGGTGTTTTTGGCAGCCAGTTGTACTAATTCAGAATTAACCACCCGTTCTTCTAATAACGGAAAGAGGGCAGAAAATAAATTAAGTTGATGCAGTATGGTTAATAAATTTTGTAGATGACCACACGAAAACAGTTTTAAACTTTCATCATATAAACGATGGGCAGAAACTGATTTTAACAAATAAGCTAAATGATAAATGGGTTCAAGGGTTTTTTCTTCAATCGTAAAATCTAATTTAGCACTTAAACGCGCGGCACGTAGCATACGGACTGGGTCTTCGCGATAACGAGTGCTAGGATCACCAATCATGCGTAATTTTTTGCGTTTAATGTCGGCCAATCCATTGGCAAAATCTAAGATTTCACCTGTTTTAGGATTGTAATATAAGGCGTTCGCAGTAAAGTCACGGCGTAACGCATCTTGGTCAATCGTTCCCCACACATTATCTCTAGTAATCATGCCATGTGCAGAGGTTTGACTGCGTTGGCTTTGATTGTCATGTGGTGCGCGAAAGGTGGCGACTTCAAATAAATGACGCTCTTGATACACATGCGCTAATTGAAAACGCCGACCAATAATTTGGCAATGGCGGCCAAAAACCCGTTTGACTTGTTCGGGGGTGGCATTGGTGGCGATGTCAAAATCTTTAGGGTGTAAACCTAATAACAGATCGCGTATGCCTCCACCAACGACAAAGGCTTGAAAGCCTGCTTTGTGTAGTTCATTAATCACTTGTAGGGCAGGCGTGCCGAGGTCTTCTGGATTGATTCCATAATCACGGGCAGAATGATATTGCAGCATAAATGATGTTTACTCTGTATCGTCGCCAATATGTGTACTACGACGACGTGGAATGCCTAAGCGTTGACGACGCTCCCATAAAGATTTACGACTAATGCCTAAACGTTTGGCGAGTTCAGTTTCGGACATTTGGTCTTGATAACGTAACACCTGCTCTTGAAATTCACTGTCATTGAGCTTGTGGCTAATTGTTTCCTGCACAGTTTCTTTGACAGAGGGTTTAGGCGTGCTATCTATGGGGGGATTATCTACTGGCTCAATAGGTTTGGTTAAAATGGGTAAATCTAATTCAATGGCTAATAAATCGGGACTAATGGTATTACCATCAGCCAAAATAACGGCACGTTCAATGGCGTTTTCTAGCTCTCGAACATTACCCGGCCAACGATAAGCTAACATTGCCGCCAAACTATCATCATCAAACGAGACAGGCGCAACGTGTAAGCGTTGACAGGTTTTTTCTAATAAAACTTGGGCGATTTCGATGATGTCACTGCCACGTTCGCGTAAGGGCGGAATGATTAATTCTACGACATTTAAGCGATAATATAAGTCTTCCCTAAAACGTCCCTCAGCCGCCAATTGTTTTAAATTTCGATGAGTAGCCGCGACTAAACGCACATCAACCGAGCGAGTTTGGGTTGCCCCTAAACGCCGCACTTCTTTTTCTTGTAATAAACGTAATAAGCGCGCTTGAGCTTCGAGCGGTAATTCGCCAATTTCGTCTAAGAATAATGTGCCGCCATCGGCGGCTTCGACTAAACCTTTACGTTGTGTATTCGCCCCTGTAAACGCACCTTTTTCGTAGCCAAATAATTCGGCTTCAATTAAGGATTCGGGAATAGCCGCACAGTTAACCGAAATTAAGGCATGATCTTTACGTGGGCTTTCTTGATGTAAGGCTTTAGCAACTAACTCTTTGCCAGTACCTGATTCGCCACGCACTAAAACCGTTGATCCCATGGGTGCAACACGAGTAATACGTTTAAACAATTCCTGCATCGCAGGACAGCTACCAATAATGCCGTTAATCGTGCTTTGTTTTTGTTGTTGTTTGAGAGCCGTGTTTTCCACTTTAAGTTGTTGTTCGCGCAAAATACGTTCAACACTTAATACCATTTCATCGTGGTCAAAGGGTTTAGAAATATAGTCAACCGCGCCTTGTTTCATGGCATCAACCGCCGATTTCATCGTGCCAAAACTGGTCATAATTAACACAGGTGTAGGTTTAGCCAATTCTATTAAACTTGTACCCAATTCACCCGGTAAACGCAAATCGGTAATAATTAAGTCAAACTCATCTAAACGATAGTTGCCTGTCGCTTCGTGTACCGAGCCAGCTTCACTGACTTGATAATGATGTCGTTGCAATAACCGTCTTAGGCTAGAGCGAATCAACATTTCATCTTCAACAATCAAAATATGTTTCATTAACTATCGTTCTCGTTGCTATCGTCAAGCCATGCGGGGAGTGTAATTTGTACAATCACACCACGTCCTTGGTCATAATCCGCTTTATCCATGAGCTGAATTTTGCCACCATGTTCGCCAATGATACCATGTACAAGGGCTAAGCCTAAACCTGTTCCTTTACCTGTTTCTTTAGTGGTGACAAAAGGTTCAAATAAGGTGGATCGAATTGTGCCTTCAGGTAAACCATGACCAAAGTCTTCTACATCAATATGAATATAATTACCATTGCTGTGTGCTTCAACAATAATATGGCTCTGTGGTGGGCTAGCATCACGCGCATTACTTAATAAATTGACGAATACTTGCATCAGTTTTTGAGCGTTACCACGCACCAAAATATCGTCTGTGCAAAAATTATCAAATTGATAGTCTTTCCCACCTGATAATTTGAGTAAATTAATCGCTTCGTCAATGATGTCATGCAAATTTACCGCACTATAGGTATTAGGTGTCATGTGGGCATCGGTACGGGCAAAACCGACTAAAGAGCGGACAATATTAGTGATACGTTGAGTTTGAGTCAAAATCAGTGTACTGGCTTCGATAATTTCTGGGTCTTTATATTCGGCTTTAAGATTTTGTGCCAAACAAGCAATACCAGTGACAGGATTACCAATTTCGTGGGCGACACCTGCCGCCAAGCGTCCTAAAGCAGCTAGGCGTTCATTGTGTGCCAGTTGTGATTCGAGACGTTCCAATTCAGTTACATCTTCCAAGACGATAACTTGGCTACTGCTTAATTCACCTGCTTTTTCGTTTTCACCAATAAAGGCACGATGTAGGTTTAACCAACGACTTTGTGCTTGGCTGACCACTTCTTGATTATATAGCTGCACATTAGGGCTATGTAAAAAGTCATTGAGTAAGGTTTGCCACGGTTCGGGTAAGTCGGTCAGTCGTGAGCCAATCACTTCATCATCAGAAATACCCGTCATTTCCATTAAGGTACGATTCCAACTGATAATTTCTAGGTCACGACCTAAAGAACATACCCCAATTGGTAAGTCGTATAGGGTTTGTCGATGGAAACGACGCAAAGCATCCAATTCACCTGCCAAACCTGACATACGATGTTTATATTCTTCTAAACGCGATTCAACATAGTGAATATCTTCGCTGGCAGGTGTTTCGGGTCTAATTTGATAGGATAGATGGGTGTCTAAAATTTCATGTGCTACCGAAGGGCCAAGCAAGCCTGATAAATTAGATTCAATTTGATCGCGTAAGCGGCGTAAAGCATAAGGACGTGTTTCGTCATGACTCATGCCCAAATCTTGTAGAGCTTGTTCAACTTCCCGTTCGGCAGTTAATTTGCCCAAGACTTCACTTAAAGAGTTAATAAATTCATCAACCGACTTAGCTTTTAACGACCAACGATAAGGACGGCGTAAATTATCAACGGCACAACTATCGGCTGCCATTTGTTCCGAGGCAGTTTGTTTGGTCATTAATGATACTGCAATCATCACGCCCGCATTGGCTAAGGTGCTGCCTAAACCAATGTGATGCCAATAAATCGGGTCTTCAAAAAAGGTTAAATTAATCGCTAATAATTGGGTAAATAAATTAGGCAAATTAAGAATGTAAGGTACAACTAACACGCTAAACCAAATAAATAAACCCACACTTAAACCAGCCACAAAACCTGCGCGAGTGGCGCGTGGCCAAAATAAAACACTAACTAAGGCTGGCGCAAATTGTAATGTGCCGACAAAAGTTAAAATCGCCATTTCGGTCATGGTGTGTTGATGGGTGAACAGGGCATAAAAAGCGTAAGAAAAGCCCATAATCAACACAATTAATAAACGTCTGACCCAAACTAACCAATGATACAAATTATAATCAGGCGAGGGTTGTGCCAATGGTAAGACTAAGTGGTTGAGTACCATAGAAGACAAAGCTAATAAGGTAACAACAATTGTGCCACTGGCTGCCGAAATACCTCCAATAAACACCAATAACGACAACAGACTGCTTTGACTGGCTTGAGCAATGGCAATGGTAAAATACTCAGGATTTATGCCAAGTTCGAGTTTAATACCTGCCCATAAAATAATCGGTACACAAATCGCCATTAACCATAAATACAGAGGCAAACCCCAACTAGCGGTTAATAATGAGCGTGGTTGAAAATTTTCGGTAAAGACCATGTGATACATATAGGGCATCACCACAGCCGAAAACAAAAATGCCAGAATTAAGCTATGCCAAATACCGTTTTCTTTGAGGGGAATATATAACAGTTCTAAAGCATCTTTATTGTGAGAGAGCCAATCTTGCAAACCATCACTGCCACCAAAAATTGCGACAAGTGCATAGCCTGCAACCGCTAACATCATTATTAATTTAATAATCGATTCAACGGCAACGGTGACGACTAAACCATCATGTTTATATTGAGGGGTGAGGGGTTTTGCACCAAACAATAAGCTAAATAAGGTAATAGCTAAACAAAAAACAATCGCAACACTATGATTATGATTGGTTTGTGTCAAAATGTTGGCAGTATCACTCACGGCGCGAATTTGTAAGGCTAATAGTGGTAGTAGGGCTAAAAGCATAAAAATAGTTGTTAAAGAACCAACAAATTGACTGCGATACCTGAAAGCAAATAAATCGGCCAACGAGCTAAGTTGATGGTTTTTCGATAAGCGAAGAATAGGGCTGAGTAAAACGGGCGCAAGTAAAAACGCACCTGATACTCCTAAATAAAACGCTAAATAGTTATAACCTGTTTCGTAGGCAAAACCAACAACGCCATAAACGCCCCATGCACTGATATACACACCCAGCGATAACACATAAATAATGGGATTTCTAATCCATTTGGTAGAGATTAATCCCGTTTCACTAAAGTGGGCAATTAAAAATAATAAAAATAAATAAAGAAAGCCTAAGCTAAATAACTGTACTGCATTAAAGGTCATGAATATCTCTACTTTTTGCAATCCAAAAACTAACTAAAATAATGCCTAGCCAAATAATAAAAGGGCGTGTCCATTCTGTGCCGCCCAAGCTCCACCATTCAATAATGGCAGGTGATAACAAATATGCAGCAGCAATAAAGGTTAAGACCAATCGATCGATGTACATGGATATTCCCTAAAAATTTTAGAATATATGTTCTAGTTTAAGCTGTTTGGGAATGTTTGCGAATTGCCAATGTGTGATTGCCCACATTAATAATTCATCTTTTGCTGAGAATTGTAAGCAGGAGGGGGGATGTTGGCCTAATAAGCCTAAAAGTTGCCATAACACAGGGCTAGGGTTAGTCGTTAAATCGAGTGCGGTTGCTCCTGTTTGTTTAGATAGCTTTTCCCCTAAATGATTCACAATCAGTGGTAGATGTGCATAATGAATGCGTGGATAGCCTAATTGTTGTTGCAAATAGATTTGTCGACTAGTGTTATCGAGTAAATCTGCACCACGGACAATATGCGTGATGCCTTGTAGTGCATCATCAACGACTACTGCGAGTTGATAGGCAAATAAACCATCACGGCGATAAATGACAAAATCACCAACTGTTTGACTAATATCTGCGTATTGATTGCCAAAAACACGATCTTCAAATTGAATATAAGTTGATGCAGCAACACATAAACGTGCTGCACAAGCAGGTTGATAATGTAATTGATGACGACAAGTGCCTGTATAAAGAGCTTGGCCTGTTTGGGCTAATTGGCTACGGCTACAACGACACCAAAAAATGGCTTGTTGTTGCTCAAGATATTGTAACGCCTGTTGGTAAAGCTCAGTTCGTTGACTTTGATAAACCACCTCATCGTCCCACGTTAAACCAAAATGTTCAAGTGAGCGAAAAATATGGTCAACAGCTCCGTATTGAGTACGTGTCGTATCTACATCTTCGATGCGTAATAACCATTTACCTTGTTTGGCGCGCGCATCACACCAACTAGCCAATGCGGTTAACAATGAACCAATATGCAAAGGGCCAGTTGGTGAAGGGGCAAAACGACCAATATACATTGGTAGTGATTAACCCATGGTTTGTTTTTCTTTAATTTCGGCTAAAGTTTTGCAATCAATACATAAAGTTGCGGTAGGACGTGCTTCTAAACGACGAATACCAATTTCCACACCACATTCTTCACAATAGCCATATTCACCATTATCAATGGTTTTTAAGGTTGAGTCGATTTTGCGAATTAATTTACGCTCACGGTCACGTGCACGTAACTCAATAGAGAACTCTTCTTCTTGAGTTGCACGATCATTTGGGTCTGGTAAGTTGCCAGATTCATCTTGCATATGATGCACAGTACGATCAACTTCTTCCATGAGTTCTTGTTTCCACGCATTTAAAATATTTTTAAAATGCTGGATTTGCTGAGGGTTCATGTACTCTTCATCAGGTTTTGCTTGATAAGGGGCAAAACCATAAATTAAGTTAGTTTTGGGGGCTTTAGTAGCAGTGGCCATTTTTTTGCTCCTTAAATGGGCTAATTAATCTCAAATTTACGCATGGCACTGACGGCGTAAATCCTAAAAGTTATTAATAATGCGGACTATTAATAACCATGCAACAATTAGGGGGCGATTTACTAAAAAACAAGGTTAAGTATTAAAACTTTTAGTCAACTAAATAGATGACACCTTGCTCGACTTGTAAAGTCATGGC
>NZ_CALETI010000228.1 GCF_937920075.1 uncultured Agitococcus sp. | reverse complement strand
TAGTGACGATAGCGCGTCAAATAGGCAAGCCTGCAGCCAGAAATTGACGGCGTAATTCTGTAACACGAGTGGTGTCTAATTGATGATTAAACAAGGCCTTGATTTCGGCAGGTTTGACATCAAACTGTTCCACGAGATCTTTCAAGTGGTAGCCATGACGCGTTAATGTCGGCTCCAGATCGTCCAACTGTCGTGACAACACGGACTCGACCAATTCAGCAGAAACTGGTATTTCCCCTGTTTGATAACCTGCTTCTAATGACATCGTGAGGTGTAGTTGGATTTGTAGTGGTGTGCGTAAACGGGAAGCTAACAAGTCAATAGCATCTAGCGTCAAGACCGATTCAACAGAGTTGCCATCACGCATAGAAGTATTGAGCAACCAGTGTAAATATTCACGTTGACTGCCTGCGATACCCTCCAAATTAAATACATCGGTTCGAAAGCCGATTTCCTCCATGGTGGGACGACGTAAATCGTTACGCAATTTAGGATGACCTGAAAGAATCACTGACAATCGCCCATCACCATCCTCAATCACTTCCATCAAACGCTTTAATCCTGTCAGCGTATGCCGATTCAAGTCGTGCGCTTCGTCAACAAACAAGGCAACAGGACGTTTATTCTTGCGTACTAACTCCCGTAACTCACGTTCACGCCGCTCCCCCTGTTTGGGAATTTGTATTTTATCAGTACCAAGATCGTAATACAGTGCAGTAATCAGGGTGGCGAGTTTGATACTGTGCTTTTCCACCGACAAAGATTTGGAGACCGTAATGCGATTCTCTTCCTTCAACTGTTGCTGTAACCGCCTCATGGTCACGGTTTTGCCGCTGCCGACTACACCACACACCGCAATGAGGCGACCCTCTAAAATTGCCCCTTTAATGTCTTTGAGCAATTGAGTATGCTGCTGCGTTTCATAGTAACCCGCTTGGCTGAATGGCTGCGTTAGCCCGTAATACTCCATCACTTCAACTCGCATGATCTTCTCCTCCTGTTTGATGACGGAAATAATGGCGCACGCGTGATAGTACGGTGTTGCGTATGAGCGTTTCTGCTAAGACCTGATCAATAAAGGCACGTTCTGCTGATGACAACTTCGCCAATGGACGAGCAAGGTCATCGGCAATCGCGAGTTTGGCCGCAATCACATGAGGAAATTGGTATTCCAATGACTGGGCATCAAAGGGCTGCTTTGGTATCGCTATGGTTCCCGTGGTCGGTGTTAAGCGCACATCATCACCTGACAATGCCGCTATGGGTAAGCCTATTTGATCGGCTAAGGCACGAATACGGTCAGCACGTTCGTCTGCTTTACCTCGTTTGAACGCACGATAACGATGTAGAGGAATAGGGCCTGATATTGGATAATAAGGCCCCGAACGATCACCCTCAAACTCGATATAAAGTTCGCTATCAAACAAACCCCACAGCAAGATAACCGTTTCACCAGCCATCGCGGGATCCACTTCATACGCTGTCCCGTCAATGGAGATGCGTGCATCGACACCGACTTTACGCCGTTCAGGCTCGCGGGCAAAACGGCAAAATTGCTCCCATGCACACATTTCACGAATCCCTTCCGTGGGTAAATTGGCTAACCAATCGTCTAAACGAGTATGATGCTCGGTGCGATGTTGGCGTAGGTTGTAATCATGAATCAAATAACGGTGTAGCCATGCGTTTGCTTGTTGTTCTGTTTCAGGCTTATGAAAGTGGTATAACGTTTCATAGGCATCTTTCACTGTACGAAAGGCGCGTTCGACCTTGCCTTTGGAGCGTGCCGTAGTACGAGAACCGTCTGAGCCTGCGGGAAGGTGTGTCAGCCATTCAATACCAAGTGCCAACATAACATTCTGAAAAACACGACTCTTGGCCACAGGGCCATTATCCAAATAAATCAGTTTGGGGCGACCCTGAAAAAGAAAGCTGGCATCCGCTTTGGGTGTCATCGCGTTAAATAAAAAGCGTAAGGCTGACTCTGCGTCCTCCCCGTAAACACAACGATATTCCTGATAGTTAACCCCACTACGATCGTCGACCACGCTAAATAACATCAGCGTTGGCATCCCTTTCGTGGGATCTATCCAGTCGGGTTTGTCGATATGCTTGAGATCCGAAGGTGACATATCAAATTGCCAGCAATCATTGCTATGTAGAGCTTGAAAACGGACGGCAGGTGGCTCTCGCTGTAGTCGGCCTTGATCCAAATGCAATTGCCTCAGATAAATATCGACAGTGCTTTTATGCAGTAAGCCTTGTGGGGCTTTGACAAGGCCGTGAGCCGTTTCAATGCCGTGCTGCTCTAATAACTCAATAGCACGCTGCGTGGACAGATGTCGGCCTTTTTTATTCGTGGTACGCAGTTTAAGCGCAGCGACCAGTTCACAGTAATGTTCCAGTTCAGGTTTTGGCAGCAGGCGAGGTTGGCCGTGATCGGCTCGATGTGCCGCCCGAGGTTTTAGACAACGCTTGAGCGCACGGTAGACTGTTGTCGGTGATACCCCATACAGCTCAGCCATTGATGTAATCTGGACGACACGTTCGGCGCTCTTACGCGGCAGCCGATCCAGTCGTTGCTGTAACTGCAACAACGAATCCGTAGGAATCTCTTTACGGCGATTGGAGGACATCACGTTCCGCTTCCGTCAGGTAGTTGTATAGCGTGGAACGTCCAACACCCATCATCCGACAAATTTCCTCTACCGTATGATTTCTTTCGTGATAAAGCCGTAAAGCAACGGCACGCTTGGTGGGGTCAAGACGTTTCTTGCGCCCACCTTGTCGACCACGCGCTCTTGCCGCAGACAAGCCTGCTTGCGTGCGCTCACGAATCAAATGGCGTTCAAATTCGGCTAATGCACCGAATAAGTGAAAAACCAACCGTCCACCAATGGATGTGGTATCAATATTTTCCTGTACACTGCGCAGACCAACATGGGCATGGTCAAACTGTTCAATCATGGCGATGAGATCTTTAAAAGAACGCCCCAGCCTGTCTAGTCGCCAAACAACTACGGTGTCGCCCGCGCGTAGACTCATCAATAATTGACTAAGCCCTGTACGATTTGCTTTGACACCACTGGCTTTATCTTCAAAAAGACGTTCGCAACCTGCTTTCTGCAATGCGTCTCGTTGCAGATCTAAATGTTGGTCATCTGTTGAAACACGAGCATAGCCGATAATCATGATGCGTCCAGATTTCACGTCAAACTTAAGTGTAGTTGGATATTGAAAAAAGGAGTGGGAATTTGGACGGTTTTTCGAGGGTATTTCTACAGAAATGGACTATTTTCAAAATGACCATCAAACCATCCTTTGATGGACACACTGGTAAGCCGTTTGGAAGGCT
>NZ_CALETI010000227.1 GCF_937920075.1 uncultured Agitococcus sp. | reverse complement strand
AAAATTAGTCGTTGTATGCGCGTTCACCGTGAGATGTTACGTCTAAGCCGATACGCTCTTCTTCTTCGCTGACACGTAAGCCGATAGTAATATCAACTAATTTGTAGCAGATAAAGGCAACCACACTCGACCACACGATAGTGACTACGACACCAATTGCTTGTACTTTAACTTGAGCAAGCATGTTGTAGTCGGCAGCAACACCATTAGCCACATAATCCCAGATGCCTGTGCCACCTAAAGATGGAGCAGCAAACACACCTGTTAAAAGCGCACCAATGATACCACCAACACCGTGTACACCAAACACATCTAAGGCATCGTCAGCACCTAAGATCTTCTTCAAACCATGTACGCCCCATAAGCAAACAGCGCCAGAGATTAAACCAATCGCTAAAGCACCACCTGCGCCAACAAAACCGCAAGCTGGTGTAATAGCAACCAAACCAGCAACTGCACCAGAAGCAGCACCTAACATAGAAGGCTTGCTTTTGAAGATCCATTCAGTGGCCATCCATGAAATTGCAGCAGCAGCAGTGGCTAACCATGTGTTGAGGAAGGCTAAACCAGCAATACCGTTAGCTTCTAAAGCAGAGCCAGCGTTAAAACCGAACCAACCGAACCATAATAAAGCTGCACCAATCATGGTCATTACCATATTGTGTGGCAACATCGCTTCACGGCCATAACCAACACGTTTGCCAATCACATAAGCACCTACTAAGCCTGCAACAGCAGCATTAATATGAACAACTGTACCACCTGCAAAATCTAAAGCACCATGTTGGAATAACCAGCCAGCAGTTGCAGTAGCGGCAGTAGCAGCATCAGCACTGGTATAAGCATCTGGACCTGCCCAGTACCAAACCATGTGTGCCATTGGTAAATAAGAGAAGGTGAACCACAACACCATAAAGGCTAAGATACCTGCAAATTTTGCACGCTCAGCAAAAGCACCGACAATCAATGCACAAGTAATTGCGGCAAAAGCACCTTGGAACACGATATAAATCATTTCGTGAATTGGTGTTGCTTTGCTCCATGTTGCTGCTAAAGAGTCAGCGGTGACACCACTGAGGAATACTTTAGATAAAGAGCCAAAAAAGGCATTTCCTTCGGTAAATGCAACACTATAGCCGTACACCATCCACAAGACACTGATTAAGGAGAAGATCGTGAAGACTTGCATTAGCACAGATAACATATTTTTCTTACGGACTAGGCCACCGTAGAACAATGCTAAACCGGGAATAGACATTAAAATAACAAAGGCTGTGCAAATCATTAAGAAAGCATCATCACCTTTATTTGCAGTAGGGGCAGGGGCAGCGGCAGCAGGAGCTGCTTCGGCTGGTGCTGCAACAGGAGCAGCTTCGGGACTAGGAGCAGGAGTTGCACTGGCTTCAACGGTAGCAGTAGCAACAGGAGCAGCCGCAGGTGCAGCAGACTCTTCTGCATAGAGTGGTGTTGCACCAAGCAGCGCGCCACTCAAACTAAGGGCAAGAATTATCTTCTTCACGATGGTTTCTCCATGTGAGTGCCAAGGGGGAGTAAAAATAAGGACTTGTGCCTAAGGGAATTTTTAAATTGCGCGAGTCCTAGAATTGGGCTTAAACAGCGTCAACACCCGTCTCGCCAGTGCGAATACGAATAATCTGTTCTAAGGAGGTGACAAAAATTTTGCCATCGCCAATTTTGCCCGTATTTGCGGCTTTGGTAATTGCCTCAATTACGCGGTCAACTAAATCATCACCGATTGCCACTTCGATTTTGACTTTAGGTAAAAAATCAACCACATATTCTGCGCCACGATAAAGTTCGGTATGACCTTTTTGACGGCCAAAACCTTTCACTTCGGTAACGGTAATACCCTGCACGCCAATGTCAGATAAGCTCTCGCGAACATCATC
>NZ_CALETI010000226.1 GCF_937920075.1 uncultured Agitococcus sp. | reverse complement strand
GCGAAGACACTCTTTCCCTACACGACGCTCTTCCGATCTAGTGTTTTTATTATTTATCTGATGTTGGCTTATTTTTGAAGTCCAAACCTTCTTCTCGTGCTTTAATTCTCCACATACTGTTGTAGTTTCTTAATAAAGCTAGGTTTAGCACTTTGCTGTCTACCATTTAAGACAAGGCTAAGGGTGGATAAACTAATATCTAACTCAGTAGCGACAGCTTTAATGGTAGTGCCTTCGGCAAGAGCTTTCGCTCTTACTTTAGTGGCTAACCCTTGAGGTATCAGCACTGTCGTTGCCTTTACCTTTGAACTGACTCTTGGGATGTTAAACGGTGCTGTCATCTGTCTTCACCTCAAAAATCTTCGCAAACTCAAACGCTTGGTCAAAGAACTCCTCGTCCATGTTGTTCCAGAAGATGTGGTCAAACTTAAAGTTAGTGAGACCACCCTCGCTGCTATGCTCTGACTTATATTTGGCTTCGGCTTTGGCATTGCGGATGCAAATGGTATGGACTTTGATGTCGTTCTCGGCAGCGAACTTGCTGATGCCTTCGTATTCTTCAATGAAACGCCAGTCGTCAATTACACAAATAAACTCAGAACCAATATCTCTAGCTAAGATACCCACTGTTATATCTAACCATAAGTTAGGCAAACCTAAAAGCTGACGATATTCTGTTCCTGTCTTCTGTAAAAGTTCCCGATGTGTTATACCTTGACCCATACCGTAAACTTTAAACTCTTTAGACTTGCCTTCCCCAAATAAAGCATCATCAATTTCTAACGGAGAATAGCCTGAAAACTCCAGCAACTTAGAAACTACGTTTTTCAGTCCTTTAGCAAAACAGATAGTATCTACTCCAAAAGGACGGTATTTTGTTAAGTCACAAGTTAAGGTGTCCGCAAACGTACTCTTACCCGACTCAGGAGCAAAGGCAGCGATTAAGATGATGTGTTTGTTCGTCATTTTGTGTTAACTCCAAGAGCATAAGATAAAGCCATTAAGATAGGCGTGACGGCTGTTAAGAACCCATAAAGAACCCATGTGTAGTTCACATTTGAGTAGTCTTTAAGAATGTCGGCTAAGACTCTAATTAGGACTGAGTTAAGAGCGAGCCAAAGGCAAATAAAGAGAGCTAGAGTTATTAAGAGGGAAGTAATCATTTTTAATCTCCAAGAAAAGAGGCGCGAACGCCTCAGAAACCTCAAAACATATCAACATTAGCTTTGATGTCGCTAGTGTCAATGGCTTGGCCAAAGTCAAAGTTAGTGCAGTTGTTATTGGGAATCAACGTGCGGTATTGCCCCCAGCCACGCAGATTGTTTGACCATAAATCACCGTTACGGCTCTGATGAGTAACAGTGGGTTGGTCAACGCCAAAATCATAGCAGATTGGATGGGCTTGGTGGGTCGCTGGGCTGGCGTGACAGCGTTCACCGTTAAATAGCTTAGCGATAATATCTTCGGCTTTGCCTTCGCTCATATCTAACTTACGATAAGAAGTTTGGGCGCAACAACTCATAGAGTGGTTAATCGCTTCTTGAGCGGTTGTTCCATAGTGTCCATGAATATCGGGAGTCCAGTAACCTCTGTCAAAGAAAGGAACGTGCCAACAGGTGTTGTCTAAGCCGACAGATTCTGTTTGCTGATACGCATGAAGCATTACTCGTGCTAATTCAGCAATGTGAGGGTCAGCGTCTTTGTGGAGGCGAAGCCAAAAGAAGTTGTCCCACTCTGTTGCTGTTACCACCATACGCATCATGCTAAATGGTTCAAGTAAACGGTTGACGACTTGTTTGTGGATTTTGAAATTGTCTAAGATTTTCGCAGCTTTAACAGCACTACTTGCCGCAGACTCCCATTCAAAGCGAGCCATTTTTAAGACATCAGCTTCAACCTCAGTCTCAGCCACCATCCCAGCTTGGTTCTTGCCAAAGTGCATTGGGATAACAGGATTAGCTAACACACGCTCAATTTGCTTGGCAACAGGGATAGCACGACTGCTTGCACCGTTTTTTTCGAGCATTTTATGCGTGTTAAACTCAGGCAAAATGAAGCGTGGGAAGTCAATTAAGAACGTCACAATCGGCTTTAACTCTGGCTGATGTACGTTCACCGACTTGGCTAAGATAGCAGCGCGGATACCGCCTTTGCCTTCGTAACCTGTTGGGATTTTATGTTCGATGTTCACGATATTTTTTCCTATTCAAAAAGCTCATAAATAAAAAGCAACAGTTTTAACCACACTAAGGCTATTAGCCCTGCTAATACTGCTACCCCAAAGGTAGCAAGTATCAACAGAACAATAATCACTTTAAGCAGATTTCGAG
>NZ_CALETI010000225.1 GCF_937920075.1 uncultured Agitococcus sp. | reverse complement strand
TAGGACTTACGCATTTTGCCAAAATTAGCGCGTTTTGTGAGCATAAAACCGTTGAAAACGGTTGAAATGCGAACAAATAAGCGATAACCACGTAAGTCCTAATAAAGTTGCTACTTAGCGTAACGAAACTCTGCTCTGCCACGATAAGCTGCTAAACCATCTAACTCTTGCTCAATACGTAACAATTGGTTGTACTTAGAAACACGGTCAGAACGACACAAAGAACCCGTTTTAATTTGGCCAGCGGCAGTCGCAACGGCCAAATCAGCGATGGTTGAGTCTTCAGTTTCGCCAGAACGGTGAGAAATAACGGTGGTATAACCATTACTTTTTGCTAAATAAATGGCTTCTAAGGTTTCGGTTAGCGTACCGATTTGGTTATATTTGATTAAGATGGAGTTGGCAACACCTTCATCAATACCACGTTGTAAAATCTTCGGATTGGTCACAAATAAGTCATCACCAACTAATTGGACTTTTTCACCAATTTTGTCTGTTAAAACTTTCCAACCAGCCCAGTCAGATTCATCCAAACCATCTTCGATGGAAATAATTGGATATTGACGTGTTAAACCAGATAAATACTCAGCAAAACCTTCAGAGTCAAAAGACTTGCCTTCACCTTCTAAATGGTAACGGCCATCTTTATAAAACTCACTAGACGCACAGTCTAAAGCCAACATGACATCTTCACCAGCTTTATAGCCAGCTTTGTCAATAGCTTGCATAATCATTTGCAAGGCTTCTTCGTTAGTACGCAAGTTAGGGGCAAAACCACCTTCATCACCCACGGCTGTATTTAAACCTTGTGCTTTTAACACGCTTTTTAAAGCATGGAAAACTTCTGCACCACAACGTAAGGCTTCAGCAAAAGACGTAAAGCCAACAGGTTCAATCATAAACTCTTGAATATCAACGGTATTATCTGCATGCTCACCGCCATTGATAATGTTCATCATTGGGACTGGCATCGTGAAGATAGTTTGGTTGTTTAAGCCAGCAATGTATTCATACAACGGTACTTTTTTCTCGGCAGCAGCAGCACGCGCACAAGCCAAAGAAACTGCTAACATGGCGTTTGCACCCAAGTTGCTTTTGTTTTCTGTGCCATCTAAGGCAATCATGGCACGGTCAATTCCGCTTTGATCAAACACTGAACGGCCAACTAATAATTCACTAATACGGCTGTTGACGTTAGCAACAGCATTTAATACGCCTTTACCTAAATAACGTTTACCATCTTTATCGCGTAATTCTAAGGCTTCACGAGAGCCAGTCGATGCACCACTTGGTGCGCAACCACGTCCCATCACACCAGATTCTAAATATACATCAGCTTCAATGGTTGGGTTGCCACGAGAATCTAAAATTTCACGGGCGCGAATGTCGATAATTTGGCTCATTATCCAAACTCCTTAAGGTTAATCGCAAATAAAATTGTGTTTTATTTGCTAACTGCTATCAATGGGTATCTAATTCAGGGAAATTTTTTACTAAGTCATCAATCGCTTTGACTTGACTTAAAAAGCCTTCAAGTTGTGATAAACGTAAGGCGCAAGGACCATCACATTTGGCTTGTTCTGGATCAGGATGTGCTTCTAAAAATAAGCCTGCTAAACCAACTGCCATACCTGCACGTGCTAATTCTGTCACTTGTGCACGACGACCACCTGCTGCATTGGGCAAACCACCCGGCATTTGTAACGAATGAGTGACATCAAAAAAGACGGGATAGCCCATTTTTTTCATGGTGCCAAAGCCAAGCATATCAACGACTAAATTGTTATAACCAAAGCTACTGCCACGTTCACACAAAATGAGTTGATCATTACCCGCTTCATTACATTTTTGCAGGATATGTTTCATTTCTTGTGGGGCTAAGAATTGCGCTTTTTTGATATTAATAATCGCACCTGTTTTAGCCATCGCCACAACTAAATCGGTTTGGCGTGATAAAAATGCAGGTAATTGAATAATATCGCAAACTTCGGCAACAGGTTGTGCTTGGTAAGGTTCGTGAACGTCGGTGATAATGGGCACATTAAAAGTGCTTTTGATTTCTTGAAAAATCTTTAAACCTTCGTCTAAACCAGGCCCACGATAAGAGTTAACCGAAGAACGATTGGCTTTATCAAAAGAGGCTTTAAACACATAGGGAATGCCTAACTTTTGAGTGACCGTGACATAATGTTCACAAATACGCAAGGCTAAATCGCGCGATTCTAAAACATTCATGCCACCAAACAAGACAAACGGTAAATCATTGCCCATTTGAATATTATTCAATTGAATAATTTTTTGTGTCATCGTTATCTCCTTGCTTCATTATGACTCTTACTCACTAAGTGAGTAAGAGTTTAGCCCTAAGTTTAGGGCTATGTTATTATTTTTTAGCTTGCATAGCCGCAGCAATAAAGCTACTGAACAAAGGATGGCCACCACGCGGAGAACTTGTAAACTCTGGGTGGAATTGACAAGCTACAAACCAAGGATGATCAGCAATTTCAACCATTTCGACTAAACTATTATCCGCACTACGGCCAGAAACAATTAAGCCTGCCTGTGTTAAACGCTCAACATATTGATTGTTGACTTCATAACGGTGGCGATGACGCTCAATAATGGTATCTTGACCATAAATAGAACGTGCTTTGGTACTCGTTTGCAAATGACACTGTTGTGCGCCTAAACGCATTGTACCGCCTAAATTAGAGTCGGCATTACGGGTTTCGATTTCGCCATTTTCGTTAACCCATTCAGTAATCAAACCAATCACTGGATGTTGAAAATGCGGTTGTTTTTTAAACTCTGTTGAATATGCACCTTTTAAGCCAGCAACATGGCGTGCATATTCAATGACAGCTACTTGCATACCTAAACAAATACCCAAGTATGGCACTTTATTTTCGCGTGCATACTGAACAGCTAAGATTTTACCTTCTGTACCACGATCACCAAACCCCCCTGGCACTAAAATCGCATTAGCTTGTTTTAATCGGTCTGTACCTTCTTCTTCTAAGGATTCGGCATCAACATAATCAATTTTAACTTTAGTATGATGATGAATACCTGCGTGTAATAACGCTTCATTGAGTGATTTATAGGCATCTGGTAATTCTACATATTTACCAACCATCGCAATGGTTACTTCTTGAGTTGGGTGCAATAAACCATCAACAACTGCATCCCAATCGCTTAAATCGGCAGGTAAACATTTCCAACCAAAACGCTCTAAAATAAATTCGTCTAAGCCTTGCTCATGGAATTTACGGGGAATTTGGTAAATGGTTTGCGCATCTTCGGCTAAAATTACCGCACGTAATTCAACATTAGTCGAATTAGCAATTTTAGAACGAGATTCTTCAGAAATTGTATGGTCAGAGCGACATACTAAAATATCAGGTTGCAAACCAATCGAACGCAATTCTTTCACCGAATGCTGTGTTGGTTTGGTTTTGGTTTCGCCTGCGGAAGCAATATAAGGCACTAAGGTTAAGTGCATTAACAAAGAGCCTTGAAAGCCTAACTCAACACGCATCTGGCGTACTGCTTCCATAAAAGGCATGGCTTCGATGTCGCCTGCTGTACCACCAATTTCAATAATGGCAATATCGTAGCCTTTTGCGCCTTCACGAATACGATGTTTAATCATGTCGGTGATATGAGGAATAACTTGAACCGTTGCGCCTAAATAATCACCACGACGCTCTTTTTGGATAACATCAGAGTAAATACGACCACTGGTAAAGTTATTATTTTGCGTCATTTTAGCACGACGCAAAAAACGCTCGTAATAGCCTAAGTCAAGGTCGGTTTCTGCACCATCTTCGGTCACAAAAACTTCACCATGCTGATAAGGACTCATTGTACCAGGGTCAACATTAATATAAGGATCCATCTTGGTCATTGTGACCCGTAAGCCACGTGCCTCTAGTAAAGCGGCCATTGATGCGGCAGAAATACCTTTACCGAGTGAAGAAACAACACCACCTGTGACAAAAATATATTTAGTCATGAAAAACCTAGACTGCTTAAGCGATAGAGGGTTGAATTAGGCTAAGAATTGGCTAAAAAATAGCAACGATTAGCAAAGCCTAAAAATAATGGTGCGGATTCTATCAGGACAAGCGTTTTGTCTCAATAAAATAAAAAACCCGCGTAATGCGGGTTATATTAAAAAACATCCATGTATAGGCATAATCCATTGCCTAAAAATATCTTCCTAATTAAAACTTAGTTTCAATACCAACCGCTAAAATGTTAGTTTCAACATCATTAACAGCAGCTTTTTTGGTTTCTTCTTGCATGGTGTACCAAGCAAATGCACGAGTTTTAGAACTGAAGTTGTAGTCAGCACCAATAGTGGCTTGTGTTTTTTCGACGTTAGATGTAGCTGCTAAATTAGCAGTATCGTCTGCTTCTGCCATGCTGTATTGTGCTTTTAAAACAACATCACCTAATTTATAGGCAGTACCTAATAAATAAGCGGTTTCTGCATCTGTGCCATCAATTTTTTCACTGGTGGTATAAAGCAAGTTTGCTGTTAAATCAGCAATTTTGTAGGAGCCTACCAAACGAATGGTATCACTTTCACGACTGCTAAATAATGCAGAGCTGCCATTAATACCTAAATCAGCAGCTAACGCTAAATATAAGCCAGCTTCTTCATTATGATGAACAATAGATAAAGAATTGCCGTTAGTTGCTTTAGTAGCCGTATCTTGAGTTTGCGTCATCACACTAAATTGTGTATTCATCAGTTTTGGTGATTCATAACCAATCACATTATTGATACGGTTTTCACCTGCAATAGTAAATTGCATATCGGCTGCGAAATCATTAAACAAATCCACTTTGCCTTGGGCTAGTTTTAAATAGGTATCATATTTACCCATTTTGATTGTACCAAACTCCTGATGTTTGATACCTACAAAACGATTACGTTGTGTTAAGTCTAAACGATTACCATTAGAGATGGTCGATGTTGAGGTTGCCTTACCATCTTTACTGTCAGCTTTACCATCACC
>NZ_CALETI010000224.1 GCF_937920075.1 uncultured Agitococcus sp. | reverse complement strand
ACGTTCAAACGATTAGCGAGCCAAACGATATTAATTTTATTGTCGGCTTAGCTGGCGGATACGAGGTTTTTGGCAAGCCTGAGCAGTACGAAGCGTTTTTAGATAAATATCTTAAGTGGCTTGAGAAGCGAAAATAAAAAAGCCCTCGTTATGAGGGCAATTTTTTGATTTATTTTAATTTTGTGCTATAAATTTTGTATCACCGTAAAAATGAGTACAAGAAATGGCTAGCGAGGGTGTTGTTTTAGATATAATCGGTGGCAATGCGATTTTTACTAGCTTATTAACTGGTCATGTATTATTAACTCGGTGTTTAAAGACGATCAAAAATACTCAAGAATTAATAATTTTAATTGACGAGTTATATAAAAAAACGTGGTTTAATAAATCAATGCAGAATCAGATAGAAAATGAAGTTTTAAGTCTGCTAAGGGGAATTTGATGTTAAAATTTTTATTAATTCGCGAGATCAAAACAGACAAACAAACGCATGGCAGATTGTTTAAAATCAACGATAAAAATGAGCGTGAATTTATTTGTTATACGCTAGAAGATGCTATTCGAGATAAGAAGATTAAGAACGAGACAGCGATTAAAGCAGGAACTTATACTGTGATCGTTACGATGTCGTCAAGATTCAAGAAAGAGTTGCCCTTGTTGTTGAATGTGCCAGAGTTTTCAGGTGTGCGGATTCATGGCGGCAATACTGAAAAAAATACAGAGGGTTGCGTTTTGGTTGGCATGGTTCGACACATGAACGCAATTAGTAATTGTGCGCCAGCTGTTGCGTTAATTACAAAAATGATTAAAGAAGCTAAACAGGCTGAGCTAAAGATTGTTTAATTCATGTGATGGGAACGGACTCACCTTTATTCCTCGAAAGAGGCTTTTTTATTGCCTAAATTTTACCATGTGGTATATTTTTAAGCATGGCCTGACTTTTGGGGTGTGTTATGTATTTACTAAAACGATTAAAAGAGCCGTCAACGTGGGCAAGCCTGTCAGCAGCCAGTGCAGCTTTAGCAAGTGTACCCGCATTTTCAGCTCATGCACTGACAGCGAGTGCCGTATTTGCTGCTATTGGGATATTACTAAAAGAACAGGGAAGTAGCGACAATGCCTAAAGAGCCAGAGTTATCATTTTTTCAACAGTTAATGGCATTTGCATCATTAGCAGGATTGGGCGGAGTTGTTAATTATCTAACAACAATAAAAACAGGTAAAAAATTTAAATGGTCATCATTCTGGATTGAGTTTATATGCAGTGCTTTTGTTGGTGTTGTATTTGGATTGTTTTTTGTTGCAACTGATATGCCTATTATTATGTCGTTGGCTGGTGCGGGTGTTGCAGGTCATTTGGGTACGAGGTCGTTAATGATGTTAAAAGACAAATACGGATTAAAAGATTATGAAAGATGATCCAAACTATTTTGTAATCTATACTATAGTTTCTATGATTAGTTTCCTGTTTTTATTGTTGTGATTAATGTAAATGAATAGATAAAATAATGGATAGTGTTGACAAAATTCGGGATGATTCGCCTGAACTTTAAAACCATTCTCTATTATAATCTGAATAATCGCACGATGTTCTCGTCTCCAAGCATCTCATTCCTCCTCCGCTCATGCTTCTTCCCAAACAAATCGATAATTAGCCAAAATCCCTAATGCCGATGCTTCCTTTGCCTAGCTTTGTAGGCATCATACCTAACTTTCAGCCTTTGGATGCTCCTCTTTAGTCTAAGCCATAATAAGACAAAACATATTTTAATTGGATTGGGGATGCGTTTGACAATATAATATACAGAAAATATGAGTAAACCTCTTATTGCAAAATAGATGATGTGGAATAGAACTGGAACATCTGGGCTTGCGATGTTACCAAACTTACTCAGCCGAGTACAAAGCCTCCAGGAACTGTGGGTCAGAGTAACCAAAAAGTCTAGGAGTAGCAAATTAAACAATTTTATATTCCAAAAAATGCAGCTGATCGCACTCTGGTCTTTGAGTCTCGATTCGAGTGTGGGAATTTGTCGTTAGTTTCTAAAGTCACAGATACTGAATATAATCTTTTGTTACAAAATGATATAAATACAAATGGTTATTCACAGTGGTTCTTTTTTAAA
>NZ_CALETI010000223.1 GCF_937920075.1 uncultured Agitococcus sp. | reverse complement strand
AAATATTCATAATACTGTCAAATTAAGACCATCAAAAAAAATATTGTACAATAAGGGTTTATAAGCCCAAACCGCCGAAAATTCTGATTTCCTAAAACATAGCCTCAATAGATTGTTTTTAGCCTAAAACCACACTTGAAACAAGTACATCTAAATCAATAGGCTGGCGATGATTTTTGAAAGTATAATGGCCGTTCAAATGAATATGCCGCCAAGCCACAGGTGATATTTTCTTGATGAAAGCAAGCGTTTTAGGGTTTTTGGTTCCATCAAATTTGTTGAGTAGTCGCGATAAAATGGCAGAGTTGTAATAAATAATAATATTGGCAAGAAGCCGAGCGCATTGATTACTGACCTCGATTTCTATATCTGTTTTGCCTATGAGCTCTTTTTTACCACCCACTTGAGCAATGACTGATCGCAACTGATGGTATGACTCAATCCTATTTTGCGAACGATGGATATTTCGCTGTAATTGAGGCTCACGCAAGTAACGTAAGGTGTAAATACTACGAATAAGCTTATCGAACTCGAAAATTGCTCGACGTGTTGGATTTTGTTGAGAGTAGTTACATAGTTTCCTAATTAACGAGCCTTGTGTTATTTCTTTTAGTCCAAGTGTTGCAACAATCTGATCTATATTTGATTTTTCAGTAGTGATCAGCTCTAAATCTATTTTACCAACAGGTCGAATAAGATATTTTTCATAGTTTACTAAATCTTCAGCACAATAAAGATGTTTTAACTGTGTATCCAAATCCGTAAAACGAGGCTCGAAGCGTGATCCAAACCAGTGCAAAACAGCAAAATTAGCTTTATTGATACTATGCATATCACCTGTAATAACTGATGGCGTAATATCCGAGTTATTGTGATACCAAATATCAAAGACGTGGTGTGCTTCAAGTTCATGAGCACCTATCAGCCATCCTTGCAATGGAATATGGTTACATAGCATCGTGTAAGCAACGACGCCCTTTCCTTTACCGAAATATTTTCGAGAGTAACGAGCTTTGACGGTTGGACGCTCAACCGAAAATTTTTGCCCATCAACACTGCCATAAAGAATACCTAAATCAAATGAATAATGAGAAAAAATGGGTAATGCTGCGATAGCATTACTGATTCGATCATTTGCCTCTTGCAATGAAGATGGTCGTAAATATTGTTGATACATGGTTTCTAACGCATGGTATGGAATATCGCTGGTTTGCGCCATCAACAAATTCCCGTGATTCATCGCTTGAGCGATAATAACCGCCATTAAATTGGTTGGGTCAGCGATTTGTTTGACATACCTAGGCTGTAAGGGAGTCATCGCCGATAAAAAATGGCATTGTGTATTCGTAAAGTGAAACACATCAGAAATATCACAAAATGACATTTGTTGATAAAAACTATCTTGTTGACAAGTATCTAGATTCGTTTTTAGTTTTTTCCATGTGATTTTTTTGCTTTTATGATCATATTCCACATGTTTCAACTTTCCTTGACGTAAATCACGATCGAAGGATAGCCATTGATGATGGAGCTCACGCCTTAATGCATCAAGCTGGCTGTTGATAGGCTGTTGCAGCCAAGGAATATCTAATTGACTGAGGATAGTTGAGCCATTACTAACATTCACTAATTCATCAGCAAAATTTCGATGTTGAATACTGTCATCCACATAGATTTCTCCCGACTTTAAACGCTTTCGCAGTTGACGATAAATCCAAAATTCGTAACGGTTAGCATCAACACCAGTGACCTTTCCATTTGAGTCAAAGGTGAGCAGGTAGGGTCGCAATCGTTGCGGGACAGTGTCTTCAATACATTCATGTAGCGGTCGTTGAGATAAACGTTGTTGCTTAGAAAAAACGTCTTTCATCCATGCTAACGCAGAAAGCCATGGGCTGGTAGTTGTATTACAAGAGAAGTTGATCGTGGTATATAGTGGGCGCAAGTGCCTTCGAATACGATCGGCTAGGTCATCTACCATTTGCCAGCGTAGTGATAATTCACTGACAGGCTTTTGGCTTAAGCGGTGACCTATTATTTCTAGTGTGTGTTTAGGGATAATAGAAAACGCTCGCTCACGCACTGTACCAAAAGGTAGGGTGTCAGCTACTTCGCTATCGACATACAATAATAGCAATCGGCCAACCTGTCTTGTTTCCTGCTGTCGCCCAGCCTGCTCTATGGCGTATTTTTTCTTTGCTTTGTTTTTTGTTTGATCTTCTAGAAGTTTCATATGATAGCCTAAGGCATCAATGAGATTGTCGGTAAATTGGCGATAGCGTTGCCACGCATAGCACAATAAATACAGATAAGTTTGTTCAGGCTTAAGTCGACGCAAATCGTAGATAGTATAGAAATTTGTCAGACTGGCATAATAACTTAGATTTTGGCGAGAAATGGCAAGTTTAGGTAAAAGTCGCGTGACAATCTCATAGATAGGAGCCAATGTCGTCCTTTTTTGTCGCTCTAACACCATTTGTCGGTAGCCAAAATGTTTGGCATCTTGTTTGAGAATAGCAAGGCCTGACAAGGCTTCATCACGGATTAACAATTGCTGAATAATATTCTGACTCGGCTCATCCAGCATATTGATGAGCAGCTTTGATAGGCGTTCACGCTCGGCAGATAAGGTTTCACTAATAAGCGTTTGTAAGGTTGTATGAGCAGGCCTAATGATTCTATTTTCATTCAAGTAAATAAGTAGTTCAGCAACAATAAACCGAGGAGAAACATCACGATGCACACTGTGATTAGCCTTGTTGACTAACTGAGGTAAAAATTTGGCAGACCAAAGATGATAGTTAAATAAGTACGCGATAGCTGTGCGCTGAGTATAATATTCATGCTTGGTAACAGACTTTGGAATCCACGTTTGGTCACCAAAGTATCGTTCTAGAATAAATTGACAATCAGTCTCTGTTTGTGACCACGAAAAGATAAAAAAGGCATACTTCGCTTTGAAATAGCCAATTTGTAAGGCACAATGCATTTGTGAATGTATTTCTTTTCGACTAAATATAAGTTTTAGTTCAGTCTCCGAAAAAGACAAATAATGCATCCTCTGATTGTCATCAAAATCAGGAAGAGCATATAAAGCAAATTGTTCAGCATCTGACAAAATGGTCAGTCTTTCACTATCTTGTGCCATGTGTACATAAAAACTGTATAGGTAAATACGAGCATTAATATAGCATCATGCTGTATATATAAAACAGTGAAAAAATAACATACAATTTATATAGTTTTATACCAATTTAAACATTAAGACAAAACGGGTGGTCTTCATGGCTAAAGTCATTGCGTATTTGCGTGCATCTACCGACAAACAAGACTTAAATCACCAAAAATTGGAAATATTAGAGTTCGCTAGAAGACAGATATTACATATTGATGAATATATTGAAATCACGATCTCATCTCGTCAAACGAGTAAGCAACGTAGAATTGATGAGCTAATGCAATTACTTGACGAACACGATACCTTAATTGTGACTGAACTCAGTCGTTTAGGCCGTAGCACGTCTGAGGTTATTGCTTTAGTTAATGCGTTGATTGAGCGCAATATACGAGTTATTGCCATTAAGCAAAGTCTAGATATTGCCCATCATGATATGAACTCGAAAATAGTAATAACCTTATTTTCTTTGTTTGCAGAAATTGAGCGAGACTTGATTAGTTTACGTACTAAAGAAGCATTATCAGCGAAAAAATCACAAGGACAGCAATTAGGAAAACCTAAAGGGACTTTACAGAAAAGTAAGTTTGATATGGATGTGCCAAGAATAACAGAGCTACTTGGTTATGGTTTATCCGTGCGAAAAATTGCTAAAGTGCTGGGATATAAAAGTCATATTGCGTTAAATACTTATATCAATAAACGTGGGTTACTGAATCAGAACGTCAAAACATCATCGGTAGGGTAGTATCAATCAGAATATTTTAAGTTATCGGAATTTTCGGCGGTTTGGGCTTATAAACCCTTTAATGAATGCTAGTTACAATCTAACTCTTGTAGAGCAAAGGCTGATTCTATTGGCGATTGTAGAGGCAAGGGAATCAGGTAAGGGAATTGATGCTAATAGTCCTCTTATTGTTCACTCAGACACTTATATAAATCAATTTGGTGTAGCAAAACACACCGCCTATCAAGCATTAAAGGATGCCTGCAAAGACTTGTTTACAAGACAATTCAGCTACCAAGAGCAAAGAGGCAAGGGGACAATAAACATCACAAGTCGATGGGTATCACAAATAGGATATGTAGATAATAAAGGGTTGGTTGAGATCATATTCGCCCCAGTAATCATTCCATTAATTACGCAGCTAGAAAAACAATTTACAAAATACGATATTGAGCAAATTAGCGAGTTATCAAGTGCTTATGCTGTAAGATTATATGAGCTATTGATTTGCTGGCGAAGCATAGGTAAGACCCCAATAATAGAACTGACTGAATTTAGAAAGCGAATAGGGGTACTTGATACAGAGTACAAACTAATGGCTCAACTAAAAGAACGTGTTCTTAATCTTGCAATTCAACAAATTAATGAACATACCGACATTATTGCGAATTACGAACAGCACAAGGCAGGACGCACCATTACAGGCTTTTCATTCACGTTCACCCAAAAGAAACAGGCTAAAGACGTAACTCCGAAGGCAAAAAAATCAGCAGCTAAACCAAAGACAACAAAACAAGAGGAACAGCTCGACTGGATGACTGCGGACATACTAGACCGCTTTATTGGCCTATCTTCTGCCAATCAAAAAACCGTTCTCGGCAAGGTGGAAACCTCGCTAAAAGGTGCAAAACAAGCTCGTTTTAAGGCCGCTAAAGGTGGAAGCATGAAGCAGTTAATTACTGAGTTTAGCCTCGACATCAACGAGGCTATGATGACGCTCTAACGCGCTACGCTTGTTTGAGGTGAGGCATGAATGAGCTTTACTCATTCATGCCTCACCTCTCTTGATGGCGATTGCATAAAAGCGATTATATGGCGGAATATAGGGTTTGTAATTAAAAATAATCTTATAAATGCCGAGCGCAGCGAGTGCATTAATTAGGGGTTCCGTAAAATTCGCAACAACCTAAGAACCTAACTACAAAAATAATGCTTGAAATGTAATGTAAAAGAGAAATCGTACTTTTTGCGATGAAATGTATTGAGATTCCTGCTATTTGCAAAACACTGTTTTTGACATGGTAGTAATCACTCGTATTAGCAGGAATGATTTTGGCCTATACTTGGAAAGCATACTGGAGACACAACATGGGCATTGCATACGAAAAAGACATTGTTGCTTGGGCAAATGAACAAGCTAGCTTCATTCGTGCTGGGCGTTTTGATTTGCTCGACATAGAACACTTGGCGGAGGAGATTGAGGACGTGGGCAAAAGCGAACAACGCGAGTTAGAAAATCGCATGGCTGTACTATTGGCACATTTGCTCAAGTGGCAATTCCAACCAACACACCGAGGCGCAAGCTGGCAAAAAACGATTAAAGTTCAACGCACTCAAGTAAACAGGCGTATTCAGAAAACTCCTAGCTTAAAACACACCTTGCAGGATGCTGAATGGTGGGACGATGCTTGGGGCGATGCCACTACACAAGCCAGCAAAGAAACAGGGATTGACGTGCTAAAATTCCCTGAAATTTGCCCTTGGACACCCGAGCAAATACTTGACGAAGAGTTTTTCCCTGAATAGAAATCAATAAACCCCTCAAAAATCGCGCATAAAGCGCGATTTGCGCCAAAGCAGTACCTTTGCACAAAAAAACAATTAAACGCTCTTAAAACGCAAAATAGAGGCCATAGCATTGATATTTTGTGTTTTGGGTTGCTTGTATTTTCATTTTTGAGTTAAAAACCCCTAAAAATTGTGTTTTTAGTCGTGTTTCGTTTCTTGAAACTGTCCTACTTGGTTTTAATCATCGTCTCAGGTAGTTAAACCAACTTACCCAGTGGTGCGATTAACCTAAGACCAGTTTCCAAAAACGCAATCAGTCGAGGCGTGATGACCTTCGCCAAAACAAATCAAGGGAATCGCCCCCCTATCAACCTAAAAATTTTAGCTTAGCGATAGTCAGTGAAAATTAGCGATGTTTCGTCCCCCCACTGGGGGGATTGAGGGGGGAGAAAAGCCGCCCGATTAGGGCGACATAGTCCACCATAAATCGTCAAAAAATCGAATTTGTGGACATCAAAAAATCCTCGCGCATACGTTTTTAATACTTTTAATACTTTTTAAATACAGAAGATAGAAGGAAATCGGCATAAATGGACATTTACCTACCAATAAATGGACATTTACCTACCAATAAATGGACATTTACCTACCAATAAATGACATAATATATTTAGTCAATTTATTGACATAAATAAAAAAGTCATTTAAATATAATTCAGTGCTTATAAAATCACAGGATTATTCATGAAGGACTTAATCGTTGTAAAAGACAATTCTCTAATCAATGCCAGTTATAACTTGGGGCTTGTAGAACAACGCCTAATACTGCTTGCTATTATTGAAGCTAGAAAAACAGGTAAGGGCATTGATGCCAATAATCATTTAACAGTATCCGCCGAAAGTTATATTTCTCAATTTGGTGTAGCGAGACAAACGGCATATCAAGCACTAAAAGATGCTTGTGATGATTTATTTGAAAGGCGTTTTAGTTACCAAGAAATAAATAAGAAAGGAAATATTGAACATATCCGTTCTCGATGGGTGAGTGAGGTTCGTTATATTGATAATGAAGCTCTTGTTAGACTAATTTTTTCTCCTGCTGTTGTCCCATTGATTACGCTTTTAGAACGTGAATTTACTAAGTATGACCTAGAGCAAATTAGTCAACTCAACAGTGCCTATGCCGTTCGTTTGTATGAGTTATTAATTGCATGGCGAAACATGGGAAAAACTCCAATTATTGCCTTAGAGGATTTTCGCCTACGCATTGGTGTAAGCAATCACGAATACACCATTATGGGTGACTTTAAAAAGCGCGTACTTGAACCATCAATCACTCAAATAAACACCCATACAGACATCATTGCTGCCTACGAACAACACAAAGCAGGGCGCGTCATTACAGGCTTTTCATTCACGTTCACCCAAAAGAAACAAGCGAAAGACGTAACTCCAAAGGCAAAAAAATCAGCAGCTAAACCGAAGGCAACAAAACAAGAAGAACAACTCGACTGGATGACTGCGGACATACTAGACCGCTTTATTGGCCTATCAATGGCAC
>NZ_CALETI010000222.1 GCF_937920075.1 uncultured Agitococcus sp. | reverse complement strand
TTGGGTCTTGTGTAATAGCCGTGGCTGATACTTGCCAAAAACGCGGCTTTAGTGCCAATTTGCGAACCCTTCCCGAAACCTTAATGAACCCGTCTTTTTCGTAAGTTTGCGCGTCATAAAGCACAAAATTATTGCTTGGCTTTAGCATTTTCATCCTCCGTCTGCATTTCTAAGTATCTAACAAGCGATGATACAGCTTCCTCCACGTCTCTACGCTCGTCTTTTACACCACGCTGACCACTGCATAACAATTTTTTAACAGCGTGTTGTACGCAGGGATTTGACACGCCAAACAAGTCTAAAACTCGATAAACATCTATGTGTTTTAAACTAGAAACATCTTTAAAATAATGTTCATGATTCATTGTTTATCACTCATCATTTGTTTGACGTTGTAATTACGCATAAATCCGCTTCCATCCGCGTCTGTGTGCTTCATCATGTCAACCTCGACTTTTGCGCTATTAACAAGCACTTGACCGATGTCACAAATAGCCTTAGCTCTGTCCACGCTGATTTTATCCTCAGCGAGTAAGTCCATCGCGTTTAACAATGACTCTCTCAAATAGTTTATATCACGCATGATTCAGCTCCGTTTTTGATTTTACGTTGTAATTTGTTTATTGTCTTAATAACCCGCACCAAATCGGGTGGAAATCTGTTCATAGTATTTAAACGCATCAAATCAGCATCACTAATCAATTTTAAGTTTTCGCGCTCAAAATTGTATTTATTACCATCAATAAAAATTAACTTATGGCTTGTTGGTACTGGCTCACCATAAGCAATGTGATGTTTTAATTTCCACGCGCTAGGCTCTGCAATTTTTACCCACACATAACCATCTTCCTCTTTAGTTTCCGTGCCAACTGGCTGTGCATTGTGCGGCCTGTTTCCGCGTTTAAACATTGTTGGCTTGAGTTTTTCTTTTGTTTCCTGCGATAGTTTTTTCCCTTTGTTGTGCGGTATCAATCCTTTTTTAAATTGGCCTTTTGTTCTTGCTTTGCAAGATTCTCTCAAAAACTGTCCTGATTTTCTCAACTTGAGATGAAATGCTTTTGCACCGATAGCATTAGCGTCTTTTTTTCCAAGCATTTTTGCTAATTCGATATTGCTAGTATTTGCATAATTAGCAATTAAATATTGCTCTTCATCGTCTGTCCATGTTCTATTCATTTATAAATACTCGCTTTCAAACTTGTTGATGTAGTGTTGTTGTTGGTCTTTAATGTTTTCAATCAACAACTCAAATTTTGCGAGTTTTTGCTTCAGTTTGTAATGACTTAGCTCTATTCCCAACTGTTGCCGAATAAAATAAATAACTTTTTTTAATGTTGGTTTTGTCGCGTTTAGCGCACACCACACGATAACAATATCTAAATCATTGATTTTGTCAGCGTTATACAGAGTGCATTTTTTTAGTTTAACCCCTGCCACACGTTCAATACGCTTTAACTGTGGCTTAGTTTTTTTTAGTACGTCCATTGCGTACTCTTGGGTCATGTTTGGGTTTTGCTGTAAAAAAACAGCATATTGTTTTGTAGGCATTTTTGCACCTTTAGTCTAGGCAGTCGAAAAGAGTGCGGCAAACAGTGACTAGCTGTTGTTCGGATGCCTCCTAAGCCGCAAAATTAGTTTACGTATTTATCGTTAGTTTGTCGCTGTTAGTTTGGGCCAATCTACGGCTTTAGGTTATTATTTCGCTAAATAGTGCTAAATAGTAAGGCTTACTATTTAGCGGACCTATATTTATCAATGGCTAGAGGGGCAAAATAGCTAAATAGCTAAATAGCTTTAAGATACTAAAAAACAGGTATTTTTAGGCATAAAAAAAGCCTATCTAATTTTAGAATAGGCTAAACCCTAATAAGACCTTTAGTATATATAATTATAACATATATATAGGTATATGTCAAGAGTAGTATTGTAAATAGAATGTAAAAAGAAAAAGTATATATAGGGGTATTTGTTTAGATATTTATATATATAAATATCTTAGATGCTACTATTTAGCTATTTAGCGCGTAAGTTATTGATTTTAAAAGAGTTTTAACTACTATTTAGCTGCTATTTAGCTACTATTTAGATTATTTAGCGGTATGTTTTATAATCAATTTGGTGTTTTTTTGGATTTTAAAAAAATACAGGCAAGAAAAAAGGCTAAAAAATAGCCCTTTTTCTTGATTACATGATGTTACAAAAATGTTGTGACGTTATTGAAGATTATTAAAAATCATTGAACATAAAAAACCTTATATGGTTTTTTGTTGCTGCTTTTTATTTTTTCAATAACATTTAACATCCCTTTGGCAACCATATCATCTAGCAATGCCTCAACCTGCGCCTTTGGTGTTCCGCGTAAACGATTACAGATAACGCCCAATGTCTCGCCGTTTTCTTTGTCAATCACGCTCAAAACCTTAGCCGCCAAACCATCGCCGCTCTTTTTGTTGTCCTCGCTATACGATAGCTTAATTTTGCGCTCTACGTCTGCCAGTGCGAGTGCATAACCGTATTTAACATGGTCAACTGTACGCAAACCGCTAGGCATGGCACAAATCAAACTTATCTTTGATGCAAGCTCATAACCGCGTCTAGCGATTGCCTCTAGCCCTGTGGTTGCTTTATGGAACTCAGCAAGATTATAAAAACGCTCGTAAACCTCATTTAAAAGCTCTATAGCGGCTTTATTTGTTGGTAGTGTAGTCTTATCGCCCAATTGCTCAATACGCGCACATGTGCGCTCTAAAACGTCATAGTGACCGTGTGCGTACAAGTTGCGAAGAGCGTTGGCTAAATACTCAGGCATGGGCTGTTTTTTAAAGCCTGTTTTGCGTTTTGGATTAGTCTCTAAATCCGTAAAAATCATAGAACGCGCCATAAATCCATTGGTCGCCATTTCAAAAGTCATAAGCTCGTTAAACGTGACTGGCGTGGTAAAGCCAATCATGGTTAGATATGGATTCTCTAATCCGTTATCAACATTACTTATAGCCGCCATGATTGCGTCTTTGACTTCTTCTAGCTGTTGTCGCTGATTGTCGGCTGACGTGTCTTCGGGTAACTTTTCGAGCTTCTTTTCAATCTGTGCGTACTCTCCGATGAGTTTTGCTTTTAATTCTTCTTTCAAATCGCCCGTGATTGGTAGATAGCCATTCGCTTTAGAGTAAATACTCATTAACGCACCGACCACACCCTCAAGATACGATGCCCCGCCTTTTTTACCCGCGTTGGCTAGTTTATTCAGTACCAAGCCTAATTCATCAATACAATAAAAAGCGGCTTGATGGCGGATTAAATTACGCATGACTTCTTGTTCGGACTTAAAGCCGCCATGAATCGCAGCTTGCACACCTGCCGCCTTTGCAATGTTTAAATAGCATTGCATTATTTGTTCTTTACCTGTGCCGCTACCTGCTACACAAAAAGATAAAAGGTTAGGTGTGATGCCGTCTAATTCGTCAGTGTATCTCATACCTGCTAAACTGCTAACGGCAGTTAATGCACACGCAACCGCTAGATTTTCGCGTGGATAAAGGCATTGGCTATTTATCCACTCGGTCAAAGAGCCGACAAAATCGGGAGGCCGTTTTAAATCTACTGGCTCGTCTAAAACGCTTTTTACTTTTGGCTCTTTGTCATTCTTTACACTGTCAAGATTAGTATTTAAGTCATTACTACAATCTAAATCATCGACAGAACCGAGCGAACCATCATAAACAAACGTCACAGGCTCACAATAGCCTCCCTCATTTGCATAATGTAATAACGTGCCATAGCCCACAGGGTTGGCCGTTTTACCGAATGAATGCCAGTGTTTTTGTATTTTGCCATAGCCGCAATACTTCGCGCCCTTGCTGCTCCATGCGTCCCAAATCTCAAAGCCGCCACCGTTTAGGCAATGATGAATGGCCATGCCAATACTTACCCACTGGCTATAATCACAATCAGGGTCAACAAAGCCAAGCAGCGTAACAATATGCTGCTCATCAATGTCTAAGTCTTGGCCATTGTTGCTAACACGATAGATGTTTTGGCGTTCTAATAATGCAATCAATTCAGGAGGTGCAAAGTCCGTTTCTTGTGGATAACCCTTGACCGTCTCATAATTTGCACCGCTTTCGTGCAATGAGCCGCTACCAACTACATAGCCGCTAGACTTAAAATCAATGCCAACATATTTATTATGTTTTTGCATCAATCCTTTTATTTTGTCCTCATCTTTGAGCTTAAAATAGTAATGCTGACTACCGCCACCGCTCCCCGTATTGACCACAAAACTACAATCTAAAACGCTTGGTATGTCTTTACATAGCTGCTTAAACGATGCAATACCGCCATTTCTAGCGTCAACATCAACTACTAAAAACTCTTTAACAAGTACGCCAAAACCAGTGTTAAAATGGCCTAACTCGCCAAAACACTCTATTTGCTCATC
>NZ_CALETI010000221.1 GCF_937920075.1 uncultured Agitococcus sp. | reverse complement strand
GAGATTGTCACGTTTAACAAAGCGTGGTTTGAAAATGCACTTGTAAAACTATTTGCATTTTATGAGTTTTATTTGCACGAATTAAAAAACCCGATTCATTTAGACGACTTGGTGCAAACAATCGACACGGACGAAAGTCTAAAGCTATTACAGCAATACGATAACGTATGTGAAGTCTTAGACAATGCGACAAAAGCTAAAGCCGAGTTATTGCAGCAAATTGTCGAACTATCAAAAAGCCAAAACAGCGTTATACATGGTCGCAAGCTAACACAGGTAAAACGTGATGGTGCAATCAGTTACGCCAAAGCGATTAAAGACCTTTTACCCGATGCTGACCTGACAAAATACAAAGGGCAGCCGACTACATTTTGGAAGCTAAGCTAAGGTGCTTTATCATGTTAAGACCGTATCAACAAGATGCGGTTCAAGCTGCTATCCAGTGGATTAAGCGAAGCACTGAACCTGCCATTTTAGAATTAGCCACTGGTAGCGGCAAAAGCCATATTGCCGCCGCCATTGCAAAATGGATAACAGACAGCACTAGTAAAAAAGTGCTTGTTTTGCAGCCGAGTCGTGAACTCACCCAACAAAATTGGGAAAAATGGCTAGCCACAGGCTCAAATGCCAGTATTTTTAGTGCAAGTGTTGGTAGCAAATGTACGCGCTATGATGTTGTTTATGGCACACCTAAAACCGTCTTAAACAGCATAGAACGCTTTGGTGATAAATTCGGGGCAATCATTATTGATGAATGTCATTTAATCACGCCAACAATTAAAGAGATTATTGACAAAATACGCGCTAAAAATCCATTGCTGAGGGTTATTGGCATGACCGCCACCCCTTATCGTATGTTAGACGGCTATATTTATCGAATTGATAAAACAGGCAAGCACGATAAGGCGTTAGACGACAACTCAACCGTCAATCCGTACTTTGCTGCCTTGCTCTATAAAATAACGACACGCGCACTTATAGACATGGGCTTTTTAACGCCTGCTTATACTTGCCCTAGTCAATTGCATTACAATACCGATGCACTAACTATTAACAAGATGGGCAATTTTGACGCCAAAGAGGTGGAATTAGCGTTTACAGGTAAGGGTCGCTTAACGTCTGATATTGTCGCGGATGTTGTGTCCAAAGCGCAAAACAGAAAAGGCGTAATGTTGTTTGCTGCAACCGTCAAACACGCTCAAGAGATACTTGAGAGTCTTCCGCCTAATAACAGCATGATGTTGGGCGGTGACATAAACATGGATAAACACGTCAGAGCCAAGCTAATTAACGATTTTAAGGCGCAAAAGTTTAAGTATATTGTCAGTGTTGGAACACTAACAACAGGTTTTGATGCGCCCCATGTTGACACAATAGCAGTATTAAGAGCTACCGAAAGCGCGTCATTGTTCCAACAAATAATCGGACGAGGTTTAAGGCTGTGCGATGGTAAAGCTGATTGTTTAGTGCTTGACTATGCGAGCAACATAGAACGCCACGAGCTAGAGGGTGATTTATTTACGCCAAAAATCACAGCGTATAGAGCTAAAGAAAGCGTAAGCATAGAAGTATCTTGCCCCTTGTGTAGTGCAATAAATATCTTTTCAGCGCGTCAAAATCCCGACAATTTAGGCATAGACGCACAGGGCTATTTTGTAGACTTGGCAGGCCAACATATAACGACACAACTGCCTAACGGTGAATCTGTTGCAATGCCTGCACACTATGGCAGGCGGTGCGAAAACTATCTTTTTTCGCGTATCAATAAGGGTAAATTAGAACGATGTGAGCATAGATGGGCATATAAAACGTGTGAGAATTGCGGACATGAGAACGATATTGCGGCGCGGTATTGTGAGAAAAAGGATTGTGGTTTTGAGCTTGTAAACCCGAATGAGAAGTTAAGCATATCAAACAAAGTAGCTATTGCAGAGCCGAGCAAGCCTACTACCGAAGAAGTGCTATTTATGCAGGTAAGGCCAAAAGTGAGCAACACTGGCAAAGAAATGTTAGTTGTGACTTACACAACAAAAACGCTGACGTTTAGAACGTACTATGTGTTTGATGAATCAAGCAGCTTTTTGATGCGAAAATGGGAAGATTTTGTCTATGGCGTATTTAAGATGAAAACCCAATTTAGCATTATTAAAAACGGTACTGCTGAGTTTATGAAGCATCACAAAAACGAGATGCCCGACAACATCACATTCAAAAAGAACGCAAGCGGCTACTATGAAGTGACCGACTATAACACCAAAGAGATTATTTAATAAGGTGCTTTAATGAAAATACCACCACACATTCGAACATACGGCAACATGGATTTTAGGGGCGAATGCCCGAAAGAAGATGCCGAATTGATTACATTTTTTAATCAGTTAAAGCTGAATTATCCTGATTTATACGATGTTGCAATCCATCCCGACAATGAGCGTTTAATTAGTGGCACAGGCTTTAACGCACAATCACGCCAAAAAGCGAAAGGCGCAATCAGGAATGGCGCGGCTGATATTATTATCTGTGGTTGTCCGACTTTTGTTTGTGAGATGAAGCGACAAGACCACACTAAAAGCA
>NZ_CALETI010000220.1 GCF_937920075.1 uncultured Agitococcus sp. | reverse complement strand
TTTGCAACTGTGCTTAGTGAGTGGCATTTGTTGTATAATTGCTTTTAGTATGTGGCTTGTTTATTTGGCGTTTTGGTTGATTGAGGGGATGAGATGAAAAATGATAATCCGAACTATAAAAGCGTTTTAACTACTGAGCTTATCCCATACGCAAGAAACAGCCGAACACATAGTGATTCTCAGGTTAGCAAGATTGCGTCAAGTATAAAAGAATTTGGCTTTTTAAACCCAGTGCTTATTGATTTGGATAATGGAATTATTGCAGGGCATGGCCGAGTAATGGCAGCTCAAAAACTAGGGCTAAAAGAAGTGCCAGTGCTACAAATTGGGCATTTAAGCGAATCACAAAAAAGAGCTTATATTATTGCTGATAACCGTCTTGCATTGGATGCAGGGTGGGATGAAGATATGCTTAAATTGGAGTTTAATGATTTAGCAAATGAAGGTTTTAATCTTGATTTAACTGGATTTGATTTAGATGAAATCTCAGTTATTTTTGATGAGTCAAAAGGAGTGCAAATAGACAATGAAATAAACGAGATTGAAGACCATGTGTTTGTAGTTAAATATCCTTTAGAGAAAAAAATAGAAGTAATGAATCTGCTTGCTGAGTCAATAAAGAACATAGTTGGTGTTACTTTGTGGTGTGATGATGAGCAAGTTTAAAGGCGTAAAAACAAATAATGCAAAAACTGACGCAAAACAAAAACTAAGAGAATCTGTTTTTTTAAACATGAAAAACTCAAATGTTTTAGAGGTTTATTGCGGTAGCGGTGAGATGTACAACGCTGTTTGGTACAAAGCCGAAAAATACACAGGCATAGACAAAGTAAAATTTTTTGATAAAAGGCATACTATTTGTGGCGATGCTGAAAAAGCAATAAGGCTTGTTGATATTAATGATTATAATATTTTTGATATTGATGCTTACGGCTCGCCGTATGAAATACTAGATTATATTGTTGGAAAAATAGACTTAAAAAATAAAAAAATAGGATTTGTTGTAACAGATGGCGTTAACATGGATTTAAAACTAGGTAGGGTTTGTAAAGGATTAAGGCGTTTTATTGGTTATGATTTTCATATTGCAAAAAGAGCAAATGTTTTGCATGATGACTTTATAAAAATAGTAATTGATAAAATAGCAGAAAAATTAAAAGGTAAAGTTGAGAATCTTTTAATAGCGCAAGGTGTCACTGGTGCAGCAATGCGCTATTATTCTTTTGTGATTAATCGTGATGCTGTTTAACTCTTAAAGGGTTTTTATATCCTTTGGGTAGGTATAATTGCAAGTCTTTTTTAATGTAATGATTAACTCCTAGTTTGTCGCACAAATCAATAATACGGTGAGTATAATCTTCCCAATCTGTTGTTTTTGTCATTGGCATATAATTAACACGACCAATCTTGAATAAATCAACAAACTCATGCGTTTCTTTGATGATTGCTAGTGATGCGTCAACATCAAGCGTTGGCTCTAATGATACCCAAGTAAAAATTCCTTTATCGTAGAATTTTTTTATTGCTTCAATTCTATCATTAGGCAATGCAGCACCAGATTCCCACTTTTTAGAAAACCTATCATCAAGGCTTGTTAGTGTTGTTGCAAAAGCATCTTTATTGCGTCTAAATAGATTAATGTCACGCAGAGAGCGAGTTCCGCCCTTAGTTAGTGTGCAAAAACCTAGACCATGAGTGCTTCCGATAACTTCTAATGCGTAGCGCGTTGCTGATGTATCAAATGGGTGATAAGGGTCAGTAGTGAAAGACAGCATTACTTGCGCTTGTGTTTTAGCTTTATCATATTTTATCGCATCACGCATTAATCCAGCGCGATATGCTGAACGCTCAACGGCTATATTATCGAATGATTCCCTTGTTTTCATTCTCAATGCTTTTGGGACATAACAATAAGCGCACTTATGGCCACATCCTGAGTATGGGTTACTAGCCAACTCTGAATATTCGAGTGCTTGACCTTTAGGAGCGTATATGTAAGAACATCCATTGATTGCAGGACTAGAAATATCTGATACAATGATTTTAGTCATTTTTTAACTCCAACAAGTTAATAAGTGATAGATGCACGTTGCTACCAACAACGTGCATTGAGTCTAACATATAAAAAAACATATAGGAATCATCAACCTAGTGTTTTTGAGGGTAAATAAATGCCAAGTAAACCACACATACCAACAGACAAAACAAGAGCCGAGATTATCGCATTGCGCTCTTACGGTGTGCCTATTAAAGAAGTTGCTGCATATATCGGCATAGATGATAAAACGCTGTATAAATACTACAAAGACGAATTAGAAAACAGCGCGATTAAAGCAAATGCAAATGTAGGCAAGTTTTTATACCAAGCCGCAAGTGGTCAAGCATTAACTACGGGCGCAACATATAGCGATTGCGTAAGGGCTGCAATGTTTTGGGCTAAGACACGCATGGGCTGGAAAGAAACTAACGTGCAAGAACACACGGGCAAAGACGGTCAACCGATTCAGCAGGCTATTACAATCAAGGTCG
>NZ_CALETI010000219.1 GCF_937920075.1 uncultured Agitococcus sp. | reverse complement strand
ATGATTCCCTCCACACATGGGAAGGATTAGAAGCCAATAGAACAGACTATAAGGCGATATTTAACGAGGCAAAGGCTAATGGATGGGTAAACCCATTAAGTAATACAAGTGACAAACGGCAAGACCACGACAACAATAATATAGAAACACACCGTAACGCGCCTAGAGGTAATGCCGCGATGTTGTACGGTATTTTTGGAGAGTTTGGACGCGCCGCCGCTAAGGATACCGAAGTAAACCCATACGCCGCCGCCATGAATTTAATGATTTTCATATCTGCTAGTGTTGGACGTGGTATTTATTTTTACATTGGCAATGATATACACCATGTACGGTTATATGGTTTGCATATAGGCCGCTCAAGTCGTGGACAAAAGGGAGGCGCACATTCTTTACTTAATCGCGTTATTAAAGTCATTGCCGAAAATGACTTTGACCTACTACTACCAAGCCGCCACACCGGGGGATTATCTTCAAAAGAGGGACTAGCTGCGTTAATCCATGATGGTTATATGCAAGGCAAAGAAGAAGTAGCCCCTATCACAGATAAGCGTTTATTTATTCGTGAGTCTGAATTTTCCAACGTCATGCACCAAGCAGCCCGTAACGGCAATACCCTTTCGGCAGGGTTGCGCGATGCTTGGGATGGTGTAGGGATTCAACCAGCAACAAAACTAAAAGGAACGTGGGCAAGTCATCCGCATATTGCTATCGCTGGAGCGTGTACCCCTGTAGAGCTTTTAGCACTCACGACCAAAAACGATGTATCAAATGGCTTTTTGAATCGTTTTATTATCTTTTGGGCGGAGCGTACAAAGTTAATCCCGTTTCCCCAATGTACACATATCGACACCGTAAACCTACTGGCAACCAAGATAAACGCCATTATTCAATTTGCCAAAAGTGACTACATTTGGAATAAAAATCCAAGCCTAGCCAGTGAAGACAACCGACAAATAACGCTTAGTGATGATGCCAAACGAACGTATGGCGCGTTATATATCAATGTATTCCCTAAGTATAACGATGGTGACAATGTTGCCGCTTTAACAGAACGCAAAGCTCCGTATTTGCTGCGTATGGCCGCCCTGTTTGCAATATCTGACTTCTCGCTTGTTATTGAAGAGTGGCACATTAACGCCGCTTATGAGTGGGTAAAATACTGGCATGAATCGGTAAAATTTATCTTTAACGATGCCGCCGAAGAAGTGAAAAATAACGAAATATCAGACCATGCAAACAAGATTGTTAATTACTTGGCAAGTAAGGACAAAGGGTATCAGGCGACTAGAACAGAATTATCTAAAACCGTGTTTAGTGGTCACTTGGACAGCAAAGCATTAGATGAAGCCCTAAACGCACTTATTACTAGCACCCCTCAAAAGATTGAAGTAATTGAAGGTCATCGTTCCGATGGTGCAACGGGGAAGAAGCCAAAATTTTATACATTGTGCGAACTTAGCGAATTTAGCGAACTTACTACAGCCGCAAGGGTTACACCGTTTGCGAATAATTGCGAACTATTGCGAACTATTAACGACACTTGCGAAGTAACTCAAAATTACCCACAAGACGAAAAGCTAAATTCGCAAAATTCGCAAGACTTCGCAAACGTGCGAATTAACGCAAACCCTACAGCCGCAACTAACTTCGCAAAATTCGCAGAATTCGCAGAGGTAAAAAAGAAAATCGACATTTTTACGCTTACAAAGGAGGATTTACATTCAAACACGTATGAAAATGCACAAATTGACTTAAATGACAAAAAAGTGAGTTGTAGTGAGTGCGAGC
>NZ_CALETI010000218.1 GCF_937920075.1 uncultured Agitococcus sp. | reverse complement strand
GTTGAATACTGTCATGGTTTCCTCCTGCCCTCAAAATTCGCATAATAGCGAGGCTGAGAGGCAGAAAACAAATAACGCCCTCATACAGGGTCAGGAGAAAACCATGAGTAAGATTACACGAATCGGTCTTGATATTGCAAAGAATATCTTCGTATTACACGCGGTCAACGAACACGGTAAAACCGTCAAACGACAAACCCTAGACCGCTCTAAACTCTTAGCATTCTTCGCTCAAACTGAACCCTGTCTCGTCGGCATCGAATCCTGTGCCACCTCTCAGCATTGGGCGAGAGAAATCGCTCAATTTGGCCATACCGTCAAACTCATGAATCCTAAGTTCGTTGTCCCTTACCGTAAAAACGGTAAAAATGATGCCAACGATGCCGAAGCCATTTGTGAAGCCGTCGGTAGACCCAATATGCGCTTTGTCCCTGTCAAATCTGTTGAACAACAAGCCGTCTGTTCCTTACATACCAGCCGACAGTTTCTTATCGTTCAACGCACTGCCCTTATCAATCATTGTCGCGGTATCTTGGCAGAGTTCGGTATCGTGATGCCTGTCGGCGCGGATAAAGTCTGTCGCCTATTGACCGAAAAACTGAATCAAGAGTCAGACATGATTCCCGTCATGCTTCGTGCCTTGATGCAAGACCATCTGCTTGATTTGAAGCGTTTAGAAGAACGTCTTGATTCGATTGATAAACAGTTGGCTCAATGGGCTAAGCAAAACCAACAAGCCATTAGCCTTCAGCAGATGCGCGGTATTGGCGTGATTACGGCAACTGCTTTCGCCTCAGGTGTGTGTGATGCCAAACTCTTTAACAATGGTCGGCAATTCGCCGCTTGGCTCGGCCTCGTCCCCCGTCAATATTCTAGTGGCGGCAAAAACAAACTCGGTAGTATTACCAAAACAGGTGATGCTTATCTCCGAACCATGCTCACTCAGGGCGCACGAAGTATTGTCTTTCACTCTAAAGATAAAAACGATAACTTCTCCCTCTGGATTCAACGACTCATTGCTCGGGTCGGCATGAATAAAACCGTCATCGCGGTCGCCGCCAAACAAGCCAGAATCATGTGGGCGATTATGGCTAAAAATATCGAATATCAACCTCAAAGAATTTGCTCCCCCTTAGTTGCCTAAACACAGTTTAGGTAACTAAGCGGAAGCTCCAAGCGCAACAACAACCTTTGCAAGAGATAAACTGAAAACGTCAATGAACGATGAGATCGTGTACTCAGACAACCTGATAACTTTTGTGGCTGAAAAAGCCGTTTGAATCCTGAGGACTGTGTACGCGTATGACATTGGGGCTACTTGTTTAAACAAGACAAGCCGTATAGATCTTTGCAAATCTCATTCTTTCAAATACGTTTATAAAACAAATTCTTTTCGCAAAGGCATTGCAATGCAGGTGGAAACCATAGATATTAGTTAGAACTTGCAAAGCACTTCCCAGCATTAATCAACGATGAATTGCAGCCCAACACCAACAAAACAATCTGACGTTTTAAAAAAGAGAAATTAAATTCGTCTTTTAGCAGAAGCCAGTTGAAAAAGTTTACCTTAAAAGCTCAAACTGTTGCCCGTCTCAAAATTCATACTTAGGCCAAAAACAACAGCACAAGAGTTCAAACAGTTCGCTTAAATAACGATTTCAGCTCAAAAACAACAACCTGACGTTATGACTATTTAAAAGACTCAGATTTCTGAATTTGCAATGCTCTGACCTCAAGCCACAAAACCAACACTACACCAAAACGAATCTAACTAGGCGCATAACGCGCAAGTACCCACAAAAATATTAACAACTGAGATTACCTCAGAATCTTCAAAAAATACACCATAATCGGCTGGGTACTTGTCGCTGTTGATGCGAAAGTTAGGGTGAATAACATTACTATGATTTATTTGCATTTGTCAGCCTGCCAATATTATTACAATACCACCCTTGACCTTTTAAGGTTTCGCCAATTGCTTTGTCCAGTGCATAAGCTGTTTTTATTGTACCTAAATGCAAATAATCTTGTTTAGATGTCAATGTGAATGCCACACCTTCTGCAACAATCTCGCCAAATGATTCGTATATCTCGAACTCACTATCTTTAGGAATTTGAGTAAACCAGTAAGGAATACATATAAACATTTTTATAATAAACACTTGCCCTTTCCTAATCCTCACCAATGACAAGAAAAGAGGCGCGAAAAATAGAGCTAGAAAAAAAATAGGGCTTGGATATAAAGAACAAAGAAAAAATGGAGTAAAAACAATCATAAAGATTGCAGTGCTATCAGGTAAAACAAAAAAAGTAGTTCCATTTGGTAAACTGAATTTCGTCCACCAATTAAATAACGGTACAAATGGCCTAAAGCAATATAAAAATATCTTCCGCAAATAATTTTTAATTTGAGCTTTCACCATAAAAACCCTAACTAAAAAATTCAGGCGCACCCAACTCCGCTAATGATTACGTAAATGTTTGGGTAGGTGTCGCTTGGAATGGGAGTTAGAAGCGTGGTGAAAGTTGAGCTTAAAAATGATTACACACCAAAAAGCAAAGATAAGCCGCGCAATACTGGGCTTAACAACACGCGAGCTGGCGGATGAATTAGGAGTTTCAGCAATGGCTATTAGCCGTTTTGAGCGCGGCGATGAAAAAGTGATTTCACTGGCAACAGCTAAAAAAGCAGAACGTTTTTTTACTGAGCGAGGGATTGTTTTTGGTGACAACAATTCAATAACTTACTTTATTGAACCATGAAGCATCTAACTACCGCGTTAACTGGCGAAACCCCACAAAGGTTTAATACTGTGCAAGGTTGCCAAAAATGTAAAAAATAACGTAGCAAGTGGCTGGGGTTGCGTCCGTGTTGAACGCAAAGTTAGATTTAGCCAATGCCATAAATAATGGCTTTTCCCTGACTTGCAGCATTAGAAAAAAACTCTACAAATGGCTTATAGTAAGAATCTATTAGCAAAGGGTAATTTTCTTCTTTAGACCAGAAAACGCCTCTATATATCTCTTTATTAGATACAGCTTGTTTAAATATTGTCGAACGAAGTCTTTTAGTAAAATCTTCTACACTAAATACATTTAAAGCGCGAGAAATTTGTAAAACTTCACCTGCCGATAAATAATAACACTCAGACCATGCACCATCATCGTCTTGGTCTTCAATGAACTCGGCCTCTGATAAAAAGCTGGTAGATATTTCAAAATCGCCCTCTTCATCATATACTTTGATAGATGGGGCGTATGATTCATTTGCATCAAATGATGAATCGGTGAGAATGAACCAAATAACTGCCCATGTATCTTCCAAGGAATGAATATCACACCTTTCATCTTCACTTTCTAATAATTCATTAAAAAACAGAACATCATCCTCAACGATAAAGTCCAAATCCTCATCAGGCATCGCAATTAGTTCCATAACTCGACTAGACATAACACATACTCCCATTAATTATTCTTTAAATCTAACTATACGGTTAAGCCGTAACAACCCACAACAATTTGGAAAATTGAGCTGTTTGGCCAAGATTTTAAAAAATAACACAATAATCGGCTAGGTTGTTATCGGACTTAAACCGAAAGTTATGCGATTTATAACAATTAAACTTTGCCTTTAACTATCAATATCAGCAAAGTGGGTAATCCGTACCGAGCCGTCAGCAAAACGCGCAATGACATCAAGCTGTCCGCCCATTGCCTCAATATGACTACGCAATGTAGATAAATACATATCTGTTCGTTTTTCAAGTTTGGCAATCGCAGGTTGCTGTACGTGCAATAACTCTGCCATTACTTTTTGAGATAACCCCCGTGCTTGACGCAATTCTTGCAAAGGCATTTCTTGCATCATGGCTTTAGCAAGTTCATCGGCGCGTTGTTGTGATTCAACAGGCATACGAGTGCGAAGTTCAGTGAATTTTTTAGCCATTACAGTAACCCCTCATCTTTGAGTTGTTCAAGGTGTTCATCATACAAGCGGTCTGCGATAGGAATATAAGTATCGTACCAACGGTCATCGCCTGTTTTATCACCTGCAATAAGTAATATTGCAGCACGTCTAGGGTCAAACGCATACAACGTCCTAAAAGGACGACCTTGATGCTGCGTCCTCAATTCACGCATATGCCCATGTCGTGAGTCATTGATACCACTACTATGTGGAAACCTCAGATTTGTACCAAAGTTTTCAAGAAGGCTGACAGACGCTGCAACGGATTCTTGCTCTTCAATCGTAAAACCGTCCCACCATACTTCAAACTCATCTGTATATTCTACTTCCCATGACATGCAACACAAACCCAAATATATTCCGTCAGAGGAATGTACACTCCAAGTTAAGGGAATGTCAAGACACTGATAGATGAATACCGTTGGGCATCACATGACGAATAATTTTCTAGAAGTAAACGCATAACTTAAAATTAACTGGCGCAACCCCACAACAATATAAACAAGTGAGAGTTTGCCAAAAATATAAAAAATATCACCAAAATCGGTCGGGGTTGTGTCCAGTTGAATACTGTCATGGTTTCCTCCTGCCCTCAAAATTCGCATAATAGCGAGGCT
>NZ_CALETI010000217.1 GCF_937920075.1 uncultured Agitococcus sp. | reverse complement strand
CTATCTGGAATAACTTTACCGCCTCCGCAGAATGGTTCTTGAAATAGTAAAGTCTTATCAAGGTAGTCTCCAAAGTTATAGCTTATTTTTGGTGCAATTTCCTCCTTGTTAAATTTTAGAGGGGTAAGAGTTTTGCACACGTTGATTTCTTCTCCTGGTTTACCATGACATGAGTTCTTAACAAGTACACAAGGATTTTCTGGAGTTGGTTCAGGTTGAGGATCAGGATTTGGCCCAGGTTCAACTATTTCTTTGACAATATTGGTCACATTTATAGTTTCAGAGCTATCCTGAGTTAAATCAGGCGTTTTCCACACAACACTACTTGCTGCTGACGTTAATGCAAGGCCTTTGGCAGTTGTAGCCGAAATACAGCCTGTTGATGGGCAAAAATTTACATCAGGCGAGCTAAAGCCATCAATACGCACATCTGCTACATTTACAGTGGTTACTGGTTTCCACCAGCCAGTGGTCGTTGTTTTGTAGTCATCATTAGGTGTAATTCGTAAAATTGCACTAACAATTGTTGCCCCTTTGGGGATTTGTACGCCCGAAAAAAGAATACCTGATTCGGTTTTATTAGTGCTAGATACCACCGCATTAAAAGGCAAGCTCGTAGTCGTGCTACTAAAATTTGTGTTATTAGATTGCCATGTTGCATCATCATTCCCCTTGGCAACAGTAAGCACCGTAGTTTTTGGTGTAGCATTTGCTATTTTAACGCAGCTATTGGTTTTTTCGGGGTCTATCGAAAAACTCACTACTAAATTGGGTTTTTGCGCGTCTGAACCTGCTGTATTGGCTGAGTAGGCGGTACGCAAAGCTTTGGCGGCACTAATATCTTTAATACGCAAAGATAGCGCGTTGCCACCACACCAATCGGCACGATTAACCACTTCGTTAATAGCGGCGGTGACAGGAATTTTGTAAACTTCATTTGCCAGCCATGTATCTGGCGAGTAATTAGTCACACCGCCATAGGTACGGCTGTTAATTTGGCTACCATAATTACTGGCATCACCTGTGGCTTCGGCAACAATTTCCCATGTGGTTAGGCCAGCATTGCCTGTTTTAGCGGTTAACTCTACATAGGCACTGGTAATAGTGGCATACCTAGGCACCATTACATTGCCAAATTGAAAACCTGAGACATAATCAGTGGTGCCATCTAAACCTATTTTTAAGTCTCCCGATGTATTAGTACCTGAGCTAGTAGCGTCAGACTGCTGAATAGCATCAGCACTAACATTCGTTAACAAACTCTCTACAACTCCAGTGGGGCTAATGGCAACAAGCGCATCTAAAGGCCTTACGGGATAAAGAACATATCCCCCTTTCTCTGTCGTTGCATGATAACGAGACAAACCCATTTTGACATAGCCTGGCACAGGGGCTATTGCAGGTGTGACTGTATTATCGCCATTAAGTAGTTGATTCATGGCTTTTTTTAATGTAGCTATACGGCTTAAATCGCCTGATTTGTTACATGCCTCACCATCCTTATTAGGAGATTTAGCATTAATACACCACTTCATACTACCTGATGTATCAAACATCATCATTAAGTTAGGGGCAATGGCACTGGCATTGCTGGTATCCACATAAATTTCGGTATCGCTGGCATAAGCAGGGCTTAATGCCAAACTTACATAAACATAGGCAATGGCTGTTGCCAAATAGTTTTTTTTGAAACTGATAGATTTATTGTTTTTCATAACTCACCTGTTTATGTTATTGCCGCTGAATACGATATTCGGTTGCATGAGTTGTAAATACTGCACCCACGTCAGTTAAACAATCTGTAATTGTTTCTGCTGATGCATTGTCACTTTCTTCATCATCAGCATTTGTTTTACTCAAGCAATTTTTGATTACACTCGCACTTACTGTTCCAAAGCTTGGAATAACGGCAGTTGAAAAAGTTTTCAATTTTTCTGCTGCTCCCGTGACCGATATACTACTTCCAGCTAAAGAAATATCATCTAAATCATTACTAGACTCACCATCTGTAATCGTGCGACGGCTATAACTTACTTGAGTTAAAACAACTTCTCTTTTACTCAAATAATCACTACTACTAGTAGGATCACAAGCTCCAGCTTTAAAGTATTTAAAATTTGTTCCAGTAGTAGTAGGCTTTAGACACAAATGAGTATCCGCACCTGATGCATTACCAATTACTCCTGTTACATCCATAGAGTCCAATATATTTTCATTAATAGTATTGGTTAATTGCACCGTACCCATATCTGCCGACTGAAATAACAATTGTGATACTTGACTATTATTTGCTAACATTAATCCAGACAGCCCCATACGCATTGCAGTTACACCTAACAATGTAACAATTAACAAAATAACCAATACAGATATCAAAGCCATGCCTTGCTGTAAGGTTTTGATGGGTGTTTTATTCATTATTTTACCCTCAAATCGCATTTCGCAATGCCAACGTACTCGTAAATAAACGATGAACAAACTTATCGTCTAAATTACTTCCAGAAATTTCTTTATCTAAAACAGTTATTTTTTCAGGTGTACTATTAAATCCAGTGTTAACTTTTTCATTAGAGCGAACCACTAAACCAATACGTAATGACACAATCGCTGGACGAGATGCAACTGGAATATCTGTATAAGCTTTTGCTGTCATATATTGCACAGGAAACCGTTGACCTAATGTTGGTAAAGGGAAAGCACTTACGCCAAATAAAACCTGAAATGAATCTATAGTAGAGAGTAAAACCACTCCGTTATCTTTATAGTTACTGACAGAAGCTGCATCGGCTTGATAAAAACCTGCGTCACAAGCCAAAGCCTCGTTATTGCTTGTTAGATCAGCACGAACAAAGTAGCGTGTAACCACAAAACCAGGAGTAGTAACAGCATTCCCCTCACAATCTCTAAAACCACCATCAATCATCGCTTGGCTAATCCACATACGAGTTACCAATTGATCGCTATAGCCTTTATTTTTAGTAACACCAGGTGAAACTTGTGTTTCTATAAGAGTAATATCATTATTTGTAACATGACTATCTTCGATTTTATTGGCTGCATCACTCGGCAGCTCATCTTTAAACATAATAATGCCTGTTGTTGGAGTTGCAATATTTTGGCTGTACTCTGCACTACGAACTGTACTATTAATATAATCCAGTGCAAAACGGCCATTTTCTTGAACATTCCCCATCCCACTTTGCAAGTTAAAACTCATTTGGTTGGTTAATAACAATTGCATAGCAGACAACATAATAATCAAGGCTAATGTCAAAGAAACCATTAACTCTATTAAGGTAAAACCTTTGCTATATTGAGTCATCATAATAATGAAGTCTCCAATTTAACGCAGTCAGCATTGGTTACAAAAGTATCATTTTCATTAGAACAGCTATCAGCAGCTCCCTCAGCATTAGGTTGTGTTTTATTCCAAGTAACGTACACACAATAATTATTTCGTTCTATACACTTAATTAATTTTATTTGACCATTAGGCAAGATTTGTTTAGCTGTGTTAGTAACACTTTTAATATCATATTCTGCCATTTGTTCAGGCGTACAACTTGCTGTTTCACAATTACTGCTATTAGTTGCATTCCATGTTGCTTTATATTTTGTTGCTCCATTTGGGTTTAACATAATACGCTCCCCCAAATCTTGCGCTAGAGCAATTGCCTGAGTTCTAAACATTGAATCTCCAGTTACATCTAAAGCTCTAACCTGCAAAGCAGAAAAGCCTATAACAGCTACGCCCAAAACTAACATGGAGACAATAACCTCTGTCATACCAAAACCTTTCTGTTTGTTTAATGCAGGAAATTGATTAAACATTCTTATCTCCTTTTATTGATTACACGTAGAGTCATCATTATGGCGTTGTATTAACACGCGACCAAAACGATTCAACAATACATTAGAACCAGTTTCTTTAGAAATTTTGGTATCACAAACCCTAAAAACAACATCCACGGAAGCATTGCTACTATCAGCAACCCGTCCTGTAGCCCCGTTAAAAATCAATGGAGTTACAGATTGCGTAACACTTATACCTGCTGGCAATCGAAGCTTTTCCAGAACAAGAACAGACACTTTTTGATTACTACTATCAGATTGATTTACCTGAAAAGAAGCAGACCAGCCATTTGACCATCCGCCTGTATTCGCACTAAATGTAATATTGCTACGAGTTACAATTGCTCTAGAACGAGCATTCTTTAAGTCTGCTGCCAAATCATTAGCTACTGATGCCATGCGTGAGTTTGCCTGCATCAATTGCATTGCAGGAAAAGCAAAGGCTACTATAACTGCCATCACAGCTATGGACACCATAACTTCAACTAATGTAAAACCCCACTGTTTAGACATCGCACACCCCACAACACTCAAATTAGAACCAATTTTATATTTGTTAAAGCCCTATTTTAGTGTCTAATTTAACAGTACCTGACACAGTACCGACTTTGTTAAGTGAACATTAGACATTAAATAACCACTCCTCAAGCAGAACGCGACAGTCGGCTACTTTTAATTGACCAAGAGGTCATTTTTAATATTTTGTTACATGTTTTGTTAGACAATAGGCATCAAAGAGTGACAATAAATGTCACTCATTTATTACAACAGAATATAGTTTTTATAATGTAGAAGTAGGAATTCGTAGCTCTTTAGGCATTGAAAATACAACATTTTCTTCTCTCCCTGTAATTTCGTGAGGTGTCAAACCACCCCATTCTTGTAAACGAGCAACTACTTGTTGGATTAATACTTCTGGTGCAGATGCGCCCGCGGTTAGACCGATTTTTTTTGTTGAATCAAACCATTCTTTTTGTAATTGCTCAGCATTATCAATCAGATATGCCTTAGCTCCCATACGCTCAGCAAGTTCACGCAAGCGGTTTGAATTAGAGGAGTTAGGAGAACCAACGACTAATACTATATCACAACTTTGTGCTAGGGTTTTAACTGCATCTTGACGATTTTGTGTCGCATAACAAATATCATCTTTGCGTGGCCCTTGAATAGCTGGGAACTTGGCGCGTAGGGCATCAATCACTCGTGCGGTGTCATCTACCGATAACGTTGTTTGAGTGACAAAAGCTAATTGTTGTGGATTGTTTACCACTAATTTAGCAACATCTTCCTCATCTTCTACTAAATAGATTTGACCACCAAATTGAGTATCGTACTGCCCCATTGTGCCCTCCACTTCGGGGTGTCCTGCATGGCCAATTAAAATAGCTTCTACGCCTGTACGCGCATAACGGGTGACTTCCATATGCACTTTGGTTACTAAAGGACAAGTGGCATCAAACACTTTTAAACCACGGCGAGCCGCTTCATTTTGTACCGCTTGCGAAACACCATGTGCACTAAAAATCACAATCGTGTTA
>NZ_CALETI010000216.1 GCF_937920075.1 uncultured Agitococcus sp. | reverse complement strand
TTGTTTTAGCAGCACCGCCACCATTTGAAGCATTAGTGCCAAAGCCCCCGCTTGATGCTTGAGCTTTGAGCATTGCGGCATAGGTTGGAGACTTGAGTACGTCTGCTTTAAACCCTGCCAAATCTAACGAAGTAGCACCGCCTTCTTCGTCTTTAAAACTGTATTTATCCGTTTCGGGGTCATAATCAACCCGCTCGCTAATCAATTTTTTAAATGCTTTCGCGCCTACCTCTGTCGCTAACGTGCTTAACTCACTAACAACAGCATCACGCGCCTTTTTAATTACGATTGCATCACGCTTGGCAATGCGCTCTTCAAATTGTTTAATCGTTTCACCGTGCCGCTTTTCACTGTCAGCTAAGATTTCGTCAATCTTACCTTCGGATTTTAGCTTTTCAAGTGCCTTTTTTTCGGCCTCAGCTTGTTTAACAGCTTCTCGACTTTTAAAGACTTTTAACTCGTTAGCTAGTGCGTCTCGCTCTTCGCCCTTGCGCTTCATTGCGCCCACGACAGTTACAAAGTCTTTGTGCTGATAAATCTTAGCACCGTCTTTTTCAACCTCTACATAATCAGCATGATATTTTTCTGGAATATCTGCCAAATCTTTAACTTCAATCATAATCAAAACCTTTGATAAAGTGTTACACAGTAACGCTAATTTATTGTACGCTATTTTGTACGGTTTGCAACATTGGCAAAGGGATAGCCTCAATCATTGAGATAACGTCCTCAGCCTCTCCCGAGATATAACCACCTGCAATTAACTTTTCGATTGCCATTTGTGGTGTCATCAATCTATCAAGCACTAATTCGCGTATGGCTCGCACCTCATCGGGTGTAAGCGTGGTAGATGTAAACTCACGGTTTAGCACTAAGTCAATATCGCTTGGTTGTAGTGTTAAACCCTCAAAATCACCACAATACGCAATGATATTTTTATAAGCTCGCTCAATGTTATTTGTTAGTAAAGTTAAGACTGCTTTTTCGTTAGCGTCTTTAATCTCGACCTCGCCAAGTGTCTGCTGTTGATTGTCTTGCGTCTCAAAACGTCCACCAATTGCCCGTACTTGTTTTGCGTTTTCTTCCATGTATTTAAAAAGCGCATCGCCATCAGCCGTTAGCTTTAAAATATCCATAGTCACACCATCGGGCAAAAAGTTATGTACTCCTGCGCCCATAGCGAAGTATTTGCGGCCATTGATAATATCAAACTGCTCTTTTTTGCTTTCGTCCCACCCACTCGAATAACTCGTATCTTGTAAGATGCGTAAACGCTCTTTTAAGTCTGCACTAACTTGATAACGTGCGTGGGCTTTGTGACAAAGTGGCGATAAATAACCACCATTAACAGGTAATTTCCCTGCCACAATCCGTTCACTTTGTACAATCTCAATCGGGATGTACGTCATGTTTTTACCGTTGGCTTGTGGATAAATTCGCTCCTCGCTTTGGATAACGCTTTTACCATCCAACACTTCTAACTCTTGCCAGTAGCCTTTTTCATCAATACCTAACTCTAGTGATACAGTTGCATTAAACGAAACGCCGTCATCATTGCGTCTAATTTCGTTATGCTCTAAACGTGCATAAACCAGCGTTAATCGTCCACCTACTTTGCCATAATTCCAGTCAACTAAAGCCTCACGCGGATAATGTTTGATAGATGCGCGTTGGTTAAGTGCGGCTTTTTCTGCTATCGACAATTCAACATCTAAGCCAGTTGGCAATTGGTCATACTCAGCCAACAAAATATGATAGCCGACTTGTAAGCAGTTGCTTGCGGTAATCTCAATTGATGCTTGCAACGACAACCAGTCACCATCGCTGTCGTCTTTTAAGTATTCTAATTGTGGTGGTAGATTAACTTTTGCAGGATGTCTAAACATTGCACCTAGCAAGTCGTTTAATGTGCGGCTTGCAAAGTCCTCTACCTCTGCGCCCATCTTGTACGCTTCATAACGTCTAACTTGTTCGGGTGTATTACATTCCAATTGGTTTGGATGTGGCAAAAACTTAACGCCCTCACGCTTTACCGCAGCCGAGCCTTCGATAAATTTACGAATTAAAAAAAGCTCATCTTCGGCTTTTGTGTAATCTGGATGCTTTGTGTATTCTATGTTCATAGTTTGGCTTTCCTAAAAGCAAAATCGTAAGCGTCAAGGGCTTTCATTTCTTTGAGCGTGAGTGGGCGACCATTCATATCGGTAAACTTATCCATTGTCAGCCCGCCTTCTTTGAATAGTTTAGCGCGTGTTTTACCTAATGACGACTCAATAAACCAATCAGGCTGTTGGCGCATCCAAGCGTCCATATTTGTCTTAGCATTAATTTGCCCTGCATCAAATATAGCACTATCTTTACGCCCTGTATAAGTAACTTTGCTTGGCACTTCTTTAGCGTCTTGGCCTTGCGCTCGTTGTTCGCCTGCCTTTGCGCGTCTAGCGTCTAGTCTATCATTCTTTTTGTTAAATGCTTCTTCGGCTGTTTGTGTGTTATTTCCGCCCACTGCTGCTTTTGTGCCGCCAAACGGGTCAAAGCCAATCGGGACTATTTGCAATAAAGAACGGCAATTAAAATGTAAAGGCGGCTTAGGTGTAGCAGGGTCATCAAGTGCATAAATCTTTTGCAATGTGCCAAAATGGCGACACGTTAAAGTTGTGCGATTGTCAAACGTAGCCAAAAACACACGGCCTTGTATTAAATCTGCGTTTGCCTGTGCTGCAACATCACGCGCAACATTAGCATAGTGATTAGCACCAGTACGCACTAACGCCTCAGCTTCACGCGCTCCTGTGTTACTGATTAAGCCATCAAGATAGTTGTTAGCTTTAGTACCAACTAGGCGTTTTGTCATCTCGCCCACTGTTGCACCCACTTCATAGCCTTGACGTATCGTGTTATCAATAATCCGTGTCTGTGTGCTATTTGAAGCACCTGCAACATATTCGCGCCATGTGCCAACTTGACTTACCGCACCTGCTAATACCATTGGCGTATTAACCGCTCTAGTTATTGCCGCTTCGCTGATAGCCGTTGCACCCGATAACTCACTAACAACATGACTAGCCTCATATTTCGCTAAATCGAATAAGTCGTTTGTTGTGCCTTCCCACATTGCCGCCATCTTTTCACTGACCATCAGCGCAACATTAGCGCGTAATTTGTCAAACTCTTTGCGACTCATTGTCGGCTCGTAGTCAACGAGTGCAGCCTTGACCGCTTTCGACAAATCAAAATAAGACGGCATGATGCGAGACTGTACAATACCTGTCACCAGTCTCGATACTGTCAACTCATGTCTTAACGCGCTGTCTGCTGTAATCATTAAAACATTCCCATTGTGATACCGCTTGATGCTGGCTTACGCACTGGCATCTCATAAACGATTGGATAACCTGTTGCATCGTTCTGATGGTCAAAGCCGCTGTGCTTGTCAGGCTCACCGTTTTTATCGTATGCCTGTTGCTCTAAACACGCAACAACATCAGGACACCTACGCGCATTAACCCACATCTTGCCTTGAGATAATGCGCCATTAACCGCTAAAATCCTGTCTTTGACTCGTGGATTTTGTGCGTTTACTTTAACAATAAATCCTGCTTGCTTTAGCAATGATATATCACTCTCACTAGCATTAACAGTTTTGCGACTATTGCCGCTAGCGTCAGGGTATATTGTTATTTTATGGCCTTGATAACGCTCTTTTAATACTTTGCAAAGTTCAGGCGTATCATAAACGCCTGTTAGCTGGTCAACTGCGTGCCACCCATTAGGACGTTTAACATAGATTGTCGAAGCCATTGCACCAACGTTAAAATCCTGACCAATAAATAAAGGCTCGCCTTGTTTTATTGTCTCATTTGATGCGCAACGGTGGCGGTCATAGCTAGTGTAAATTGTACCGCTCGTTAAGTTTGTAAACTGTCCGTTTAAGTAAGCATCGATAAGCTCTAACGGATAAGACTCTTTTAATGAAGCTATATAGTCATCGGGCAAATTAGCTTCATTGTCGTATGTTGAAGCGTGAATAACACCATAGTTTGATTTTAGCTCAGGCTTTTGACTGGGTAGTTTTACAAATTGCTCGTGTACAAACTTAAAGCCCTCGGGCGTTGTTGTTACATCAATGCC
>NZ_CALETI010000215.1 GCF_937920075.1 uncultured Agitococcus sp. | reverse complement strand
TAAGCTTTCAGGAATCAAGCTCATCATTGCAACTAAACAAAGGCTCGCAAATATAGCTTTAAAATAAAAAATACTCTGCCAACCCCATTGTGTTAAAAAGTAACTGCCTAACAATGGCGCAAGAATGGGGGCAAGTCCCATGACTAACAATAACATCGAAAACGCTTGTGCGGCTTGGCTTGGTTGACAACGATCACGAACAATTGCTCGGGCAATCACCATACCCGAACAGCCACCAAAACCTTGAAAAAAACGATATAAAATAAGTTGCTGCATATTTTGTGCATGACTAGCCAAAAAAGCTGCAACAATAAAAATGGTTACGCCTATGAGTAGAGGAGGCTTTCGACCAAAACGATCACTCAACGAACCATATAATATTTGACCGAATGTTGTGCCAATAAAAAAACTGGCTAAACTCAATTGTGTGCCATGACCTAGCTCTTGTTCTAAAGTCGGAAAGCTAGGCAAATACATATCAATTGATAAAGGGCCAATTGCTGTTAATGCCCCTAATAACATTAACCAAGGTTCAAAACGTAATCGAGAAGTTGTGGACATAACTGTCTCAGAATAATAAAAAAATTAGCCCCTAGTGGTGGTAATACTGGTCAGTTAAGAAAAATTGGCATTTAAAAACTGCCCTTCGACTCCGCTCAGGGCGCATTTTTGCGTTGACTGAGCAGAGTCGAAGTCAGCAAAAATGGCTTAACTGACTGACATTACCTAGTGGTGAGGCTAATTTTTTAAGGTGATGCAAATTAACGTTGAATTTTATCAATAGACACATCCCAAAATTCGGGACGTGGTGGCGGTGTATCCACATTTGGTTTGGTGTGTAAATGACCTGCCATAACCCGACACCAAACACGCACATAATGCTCAATAACACGTTCATTAAACACTAAGTGTTTATCCATAGCCATGCCACGCAACATCCACTGCGTTAAAATCATCAAGTGGCGAACATTGTCTTTATCAGAGTTAGGTTTTAAATAATGTTCTGCGGCTGTGCCTAAAGTGTTAAAAGCGGACATCCACAGTTTTTGTAACATTTCAGCCAATTCATTATCACGACGACTAGCCACAATTAATTCTAATAATACTGCATTTTCGGCAGTGCCAAACACTTCACGCCAAGAAGTCATAATCAACTCAGTGAGTTTATCTTCAGACTCCTCCATGTGTTGCATGGCAATGCCTAATTGCACATAAATTTTACGCATCAAATGTTCGGCAGCGGCAGCAATCAAAGCTGCTTTAGATGGAAAGTGGTGAACAGGTGCGCCACGAGAGACTTGTGCTGTTTCGACAATTTTGGTGACGGTTGTTCCTGCATAACCTTCAGTTTCTAAACATTTTAATGTGGCTTCAATGAGGCGAGTACGCATTGCCTCACTACGTTCAGCTTGAGTACGGCGTGGTTTCTCATGGCTCGTTGTTGTTACGGGCTTGATTGACTCGGTGGTTATCATAATAAAGCTACTTGTCATTGGGCTAAAAGAAATATGCCATGCTAAAAAAGCTATTTTAACATTGCCGCTTTCAACATCGCACATCATTCACAGGTTTTTTATTTTATTTACTTGACCTGCAACCGTAATTTTTGGTATTTATTATACATACTGTACGTCCGTATTGTAAATTAGGAGTAATAGAATGAGCAGCGTTCACGTTCCAGAGCAAGTCGCCCCAATGATCCCTCGTACTTTGTTTAATAGCGACCATGAGGCATTTCGTAAAACCGCCCGTCGTTTCTTTGAACAAGAAATTGCCCCATTTCATGAAAAATGGGAAGAGCAACAGCATTTAGATCGTGACTTATGGAACAAAGCAGGTGCTTTAGGTTTGTTATGCCCAACCATGCCTGAAGAATATGGTGGATCGGGTGTTGACCGTCTATATAGCGTAATTATGATGGAAGAGCAGGCACGTGTCGGTGATTCTGCTTCTGGTTTCTCTTTACACTCAGACATCGTTGCCAACTATCTCAATAACTTTGGTAACGAAGCGCAAAAGCAACAATGGTTGCCAAAAATGGCCTCTGGTGAAGTAGTCTCTGCCATTGCGATGACCGAACCTGGTACAGGCTCAGATTTGCAGTCTGTACAAACTCGCGCCATTGATATGGGCGATCACTATGTTTTAAATGGCTCTAAAATCTTTATTACTAATGGTTATTTGTGTGATATGGCCGTGGTTGTTGCCAAAACAGGTAATAGCGAAAAGGGCGCACAAAATATTTCTTTATTGATTGTTGATGCTCATAGCGAAGGCTTTAGCAAAGGCAAACCATTGAAAAAAGTGGGTATGAAAGGCCAAGATACTTGTGAATTATTCTTTAATAACGTCAAAGTGCCTAAAGAAAATTTATTGGGTATGGAAGGCATGGGCTTTATCATGTTAATGAAAGAGTTAGCATGGGAGCGCATGATGATTGGTATTATGTGTGCGGCTGCTGCTGAACACGCGTTGGCACATACGGTTGAATATGTAAAAGGCCGTAAAGTGTTTGGTAAGCCAGTTGCAGCTTATCAAAATACCCGTTTTAAATTAGCAGAATTACGCTCTGAGATTCAAATTGCGCGTGTGTTTGTTGACCGTTGTATTGAGCAAGTCTTAAAGCATGAGTTAAGTATTGAAGGTGCTTGTGCTGCTAAGTATTGGGTGTCTGATTTGTTAAGCAAAGTGGTTGATGAGTGTGTGCAATTGCATGGTGGTTATGGCTTCATGCTCGAATATCCAATTGCCCGTGCCTACATTGATAACCGTGCTAACCGTATTTATGGTGGTACAAACGAAATTATGAAAGAGTTAATTTCGCGTAGTATTTAAATCAGCTTCCCCTGTTAATCAGGGGAGTTTGATTAAAGCAGAGTTGTCGTTGGTGGTTTTGACAACGACTTCCTCTTCTAAAGTCTTGAGTATTTTAGAAGAGGGAGCTTATTTTAGAATCCTAAACTTAGGCCACCCTGTAAGAGTCCCTCTTGACCTACACCTATGCTGATGTAAGTAGAGAGTGCATCTTTGCTGTATTTTAAGCCTAAAATGTCTACATGAAATACAGTTGATGAGCTTTCAGTACTACTTTGTAGTGTTTGATATTTTTCTGTGGCACGTCCGATGGAAATGCCAGAATATACACAACCTGTTGCGCTGGCTGCGTACTCATATCTGCCACCCAATAGCCATGCTCTAATCGTGCCGACTTTGTTGTCTTCTTTATATTTTTGAGATGTTCCTGATACCGTCACAAGTAGTGAGTCTTGTAATCGGTAACTATAGCCTAGTTTTTTGATGGCTAGACTTTCTAAACCGTTATTATTATTAGCGGGGTCTGCTTTATCTCCAAACCATTTGTCGTCGATAGTTTCTTCTAGCCACTTACTGCCTTTTTTTTCTAAATAGTCAGTACTCCATGCACCAACTCCAATTGACAGTTCGTGTTTTTTGAGTGAGCCAGCATGAAGTAATGGGCAACAAAAGGTAAAAATCATCAGACTAAAAGAGGTGTATTTTTTAATCATAAATTCCTCTACAAAGTGAAAGCATACGCACTTCGCCAAAATTAGCACATTTTGTAAACATAGTGTCGTTATTTTGACTACGTTCAATCATCATGTAAACGATTAAACTGCAAACAAAGTTCGGTGCGGTTGGTAAAGTGCGTAGATTTTAATTTCTTGTAATCAAACCTTTTTCACAAACTCAGATTTGAGCTTCATCGCCCCAATCCCATCAATTTTACAATCAATATCGTGGTCACCATCGACTAAACGAATATTTTTAACTTTAGTACCCACTTTAACGACCAACGAAGAACCTTTAACTTTAAGGTCTTTAATCACAGTGACCGTATCGCCATCGGTTAAAACATTGCCATTAGCATCTTTAATAATACGATTGTCTTCGCTTGCTGTTGCTGCTGTTTTTGGCCATTCGTGACTACATTCAGGACAAATATATAAATCGCCATCTTCATAGGTAAATTCAGAATTGCATTGGGGACAAGATGGCAAAGAGCTCATAGAAAATTCCTAGAAAAATGCCCTCTCTTTGGTGGAGAGGGTTGAGGTGAGGGAGGGCTTAAGCTAAATCTAATAACTGGCACAAGCGAGTAGTTGGCTCGGCTTGGTTCATGGTGTAAAAGTGTAAGCTAGGTGCGCCACCTTGTAATAAGGTTTGACAGAGTTTAGTCACAACTTCTTCGCCAAAGGCTTTGATACTAGCTGTATCATCGCCATAAGCGGCCAATTGTTTACGAATCCAACGTGGAATATCTGCACCACAACCATCGGCAAAACGAATTAAGTTGCTGGCGTTAGTAATGGGCATAATACCGGGAACGATCGGAATGGTAACGCCTGCTTTACGCACTTTTTCAACAAAGTAAAAATACGCATCGGCATTAAAGAAAAATTGGGTAATTGCACTATTAGCACCCGCATTAACTTTAGCAATAAAGTTTTTAACATCACTGTCAAAATCATAAGATTGAGGATGCATTTCGGGATAAGCAGCCACTTCAATATGAAAATGATCGCCTGTTTCTTGGCGCACAAACTCCACCAAATCACGCGCATAGGGTAATTCGCCTAAACCCATTTGGCCTGACGGTAAATCACCGCGTAAGGCTACTAAATGTTTAATGCCTTGATTTTTATAACGGTGTAAGAGTTCAGCAATTTCGCTTTTGTTGTCACCAATACAAGATAAGTGTGGTGCAACGGCAATCGGGGCAGCTTGTTGAATTTGGTCAACAATCGACAATGTACGTTCACGTGTTGAACCACCTGCACCATAAGTCACAGAAAAATAGGCAGGATTTAAAATGGCTAAACGTTGATGAACTTGTAAGAGTTTTTGTGTGCCTTCTTCGGTTTTTGTTGGAAAAAACTCGAAGCTAATAGGAATTTGACGAGGCATAACATGATCCAAAATTAGCGTTGGTCTAAATTAATAGATGATTCGGTATGATTTAAATGCGAGGGGGCATCATCCCCTTCAAGCAACAATTGATTGTTTGTCCAAAAAACGGCGTATTGGCCAAGTTTCTGCTTTTGTACTAAAGCCTTGTTGACGGATTCTTTTAATGAATTCAACATCTGTTGCGAGTCTTGAGAGGGAGCAGATTGAATAACATTCATAAATTCGCCTCTTGTAAGAGAAGTTGATATAGCTCTGTATTGATAATATTACGAATACTAAGACTTTGCTCAAAAATAAGCTCTGGTACATTGTTACTATTCATAAAACAGTAT
>NZ_CALETI010000214.1 GCF_937920075.1 uncultured Agitococcus sp. | reverse complement strand
TCCCGACTTTAGTCGTGATGGCTAACCCTCCAGCTTTAGCTGGTGGTTGTTCAGTAAAGGCAGTCCTACCAATAAGCTACAAGACCAAAACTGTACGCAAAACGTGTGGGTATATGACTTACGCGCCAATATGCCGAGTTTTGGCAAACGCACACCGTTTACCGAGCAGCATTTAAAACCGTTTGAGGCGGTATATGGTGAGTTGGCGGATGGGACTAGCCCACGCACAGAGGGTGAATGGACGTTGTGCGAAGGTGAGCAGAGCTTAGACAACAGCCGTTGGCGTTGTTTTAGTCGGGAGTATATTAGGGATAGCAAAGGCGATTCGTTGGATATTAGTTGGCTAAAAGATAATAACAGTGTGGATGCGGCGAATTTGCCTGAGCCTGATGTGTTGGCGGCAGAGGCGATGACGGAGTTAACAGAGGCATTGCGTGAGTTGGATGGTTTGATGTTGGCATTGGGCGCAGGTGAGCAGGCGAGTGTACAAAAAGGTTTGTTGGCTGAGGTGTTGGGTTTAGAAACCAAAGCCATTTAATCAAATGCTATACTGACTTTGAAATAAACGATATTTAACGAGGCAAAGAACATGATAACGGCTGAATTAATTTATGAAAAAGCAAAAATGTTAGACAGTTATACTTTGCAAGAGGTTGCTGACTTTTTAGATTTTGTTGCGAGTAAAAAAGATATGCGAAAGCTACAAGAGGATAAGCGTAAATATTTCCCTGTGGTAGCGATAGAGTCCCCCGACCAAAAACCGAATCTTAGTACAAAAGTTTTGTCGGTTGAAGAAATGAATGCAGCAATTGAATATGAAGCGAGTCGACAACATGATAACGATTGATACCAATGTGATTGTTCGCTATTTAGCTAAGGATGATTTGTTGCAAGCACAACAAGCAACTCATTTATTGACATCTCAAGATTGTATGATTTTACAAACGGTACTTCTTGAAGCCGTGTGGGTATTAAGTTCTAAAGCTGGGCTTAATTGGGTGCGTGAAGCGGTGGTAGAACGCATTAGACATATTTTGTGCTTGCCAATAATATGGGTGCAAGAGCCTGAAACTGTATCTTTAGCATTAAATTGGTATGAGTCAGGAATGGATTTTGCCGATGCGTTGCATTTGGCGAATAGCGTGGGTGACTTTGCGACCTTTGACCGTCGCATGAGTAATAAGGCTGAGGTGTTAAAAACACCTAACAAGGTGTTGTTGCTGGCTGATGAGGTGAAACAATGAGTGAGGTTGTTTTGCCAGAGGGGTGGATTGAGACAAAATTGGGCGCAGCTATTGATTACGGAAAAGCGGCTAAAAAAGAGTTATCTCAAGTTAATAGGGATACATGGATTCTTGAGCTTGAAGATATAGA
>NZ_CALETI010000213.1 GCF_937920075.1 uncultured Agitococcus sp. | reverse complement strand
TAAACCAAAGCGTAACAACACCCAATAATATAACGATTACATCAGTAACACTACCGCCAACAAGTGCTTGGACAACAAGACAATCTCCGTCAGGCTCTATGTTAACTTCGGTGAGTTTTGGCGCAGGTAAATTTGTTGCTGTAGGTATGCGTAATGCCATTATTAGCTCAACTGACGGTATTTCTTGGCAAGAGCAAATACCTGTTGATAAAGACTATTTTCAAGCAAATTCGGTGATTTATGATGGCACTCAATTTGTGATGGTGGGCGATGTTCTGTCTGGTAAAACCGTACCACCTTTAATTGCAACTTCGCCTGATGGTGTGACATGGACACGGCGCAATTTAAGTAATACCTCAGGCAGTGATATTTTTAGCTTAAATGATGTTGGTTTGGGAGGTGGTAAATTAACTACCATAGGCGGTAATGTGGTCTTTAGTTCTGCGGATAATGGTGTGACGTGGACAACTGAAGGCAGTATGTTTAGTTTAGCGCAAGCAGAAATGCTAAATGGTGTTGCAGGTAATGCGAACTCAAGGATTATTGTTGGGCGTGACAGTAGTTTCAAAGGTTTGATTTTAAGACATGATGGTTCAGCGTGGACGGTTGCTAAAAAAGATTTAGCAGTGCGTTTAAATGATGTCATTTGGACAGGTAGTCAGTTTGTTGCCGTTGGTGTGGCATCTGATACGAAAAGTATTATGACTTCTAGTGATGGTATAACATGGACAGAGCAGAATGTGCCGACTGAAGCGATGGGTTATAGTTTGAATGATGTGGTTTGGACGGGTACAAAACTATATGCTGTGGGAGACAAAATGGTTGGTCCAGGTAAAGAAAAGCGTATTATTCTCAGTTCTATAGATGGAGCAACATGGACGGTGGAGCATGAGTCAGATGGTGCTAATTTCGCTTCTGCTTCATTGGCGGGTATTGCCGCTTCGGAAAATATTATTGTGACTTTAGGTGGTAGTCATTTAATTACTAGAAAACCTTAACTCAAGCAAGTCATCTCCTTTGTTATGACTAACAAAGGAGATGGCTATTTTTTAAACCTCATGGATAAATAATTTTCTATCAAACCTTACTTGTGGCCAAAACACACCATCATCCGCACGCTCACCTGCACCAATCACCATAATCGGAAAAGCACCGTCTTGTAAGTTTAATAATTTGCTTACTCGAGCCGCATCAAAGCCTTCCATCATACATGTATCAAAACCATGCGCTCTAAACGCTAACACTAAGTTTTCACACGCTAATGCGGTACTTTTTGCTGCCCATAATTCGACTTCACTTTTGGTATATGGGCCTCTTGGCACAGCAGCGACTAATCCACCCAAAGCAAAGGCTGCTTTTTTGGCATAGGCAAAACTATTTAATGGGCCAGATGAATAATTGTAAGGAATTAATTGGTAATAACGTTTAACAAGAGGTGGGACATCAGGCATTGGCCATTCACGCAGCATTTTTTTTGCAAATTCATCAACACGATCGGTACGCGCTACACAAACAATCAATTCGGCAGCAGTTTTGGCGGCTAATTGGCTCATACAGGCTTTGACTAATTTGGCTTTTTTATCAGCCGAGCGCACTACATAAAACTCCCATTGTTGTAAACCTGACGAACAAGGGGCGAGTAAAGCCATATCTAAACAATCATCTAATACCTGTTGAGGAATAGGTTTGGTGGTAAATTTGCGTACCGAACGGCGGCTAGTGACGACTTTACGAAAGTTTTCAACATCAATATCGGTGGGTGCAGCTTCGTAATAACGTTCTTTGCCGTTGACGTTAATGGTGTTGGACATAATACAATCTCATCAATAATTAAGTGCTATTAGCGATTGCCTAATATTAGAGGAAACACCCTCTCCTGTGGGAGAGGGTCGGGGTGGGGGCAATACACTAGATGCTTTGAAAGTTATCGAACTATTCGATAAATGTCAAATTATTGTTGTACCAACAAAGGCTTTAAAAACCGCCCTGTATGTGATTTTTCATCAGCAGCAACTTGTTCTGGTGTGCCAATGGCGACTACTTCACCCCCCCCATCACCCCCTTCATAACCCATATCAATCAGCCAGTCAGCGGTTTTAATGACATCTAAGTTGTGTTCAATAATCACAATAGTATTACCGTGATCACGCAACTGATTGAGAACAGCAAGGAGTTGAGCAATATCATGGAAGTGTAAACCAGTTGTTGGCTCATCCAAAATATACAAGGTTTTGCCTGTATCACGTTTTGCTAATTCACGAGCCAGTTTTACCCGTTGTGCTTCACCACCAGACAGGGTGGTTGCCGCTTGTCCCAAGGTAATATAACTTAAACCCACGGCCATTAAGGTTTGTAATTTGCGGGCAAGGCTAGGCACACTTTCGAAAAAGGCAAACGCATCTTCGACAGTCATATTGAGCACTTGAGAAATATTTTTGCCTTTATAACGAATTTCTAAGGTTTCGCGGTTATAACGTTCGCCGTGGCACACATCACAAGGCACATACACATCAGGTAAAAAGTGCATGGCGACTTTAATGACACCATCACCTTCACAGGCTTCACAACGGCCACCTTTAACGTTAAACGAAAATCTGCCCACACTATAACCCCGTGAGCGTGCTTCTTGAGTGGCGGCAAATAGTTCACGAATGGGCGTAAATAAACCTGTATAAGTGGCTGGATTAGAACGCGGTGTACGACCAATCGGGCTTTGATCAATATCAACCACTTTATCTAAATGTTCTAAACCCGTAATGCTTTTGTAGGGGGCAGGGTTTAAGCTTAATGCGCCATTTAAAGCTTTGGCGGTAATGGGAAATAATGTGCCGTTAATTAACGTCGATTTACCCGAGCCAGAAACGCCCGTCACACAGGTCATTAAACCTAAAGGAATATCAATGCTGACATTTTTAAGATTGTTGCCTGTCGCACCTGTCAAACTGAGAATTTTTTCAGGGTTAATGGCTGTGCGTTGGCTAGGAACAGCAATTTTGGCTTTGCCTGATAAATATTGGCCAGTTAAGGATTCGGGAATTTGTTTAATGTCTTCGGCTGTGCCTTGCGCGATAATTTGACCACCATGTACCCCTGCCATTGGGCCAATATCAATAATATGGTCGGCAGCACGAATGGCATCTTCATCATGCTCAACCACCAATACAGTATTACCTAAGTCACGTAAACGCAGCAGCGTGTTTAATAAACGCTCATTGTCGCGTTGATGCAAACCAATCGACGGCTCATCTAACACATACATCACCCCCATCAAGCCCGCACCAATTTGTGAGGCGAGGCGAATACGTTGTGCCTCTCCACCTGATAAGGTGTCAGCAGAGCGTTCTAAAGACAAATAATCCAAACCAACACTCACCAAAAAGTGTAAACGATCACGAATTTCTTTTAAAACCTTGTCGGCAATTTCGGCTTTTTGCCCCGTTAAGGCCAGATTTTCAAAATAATCAGCCGCTTTTTTAATGGGTAACTGAGTAATGCTTGGCAAGTTTTTATCGGCAACATACACATAGCGTGCTTCTTTACGCAAACGTGAACCATCACATTGATCACAACGACTGGTGATTAAATATTGACTCAGCTCTTCACGCACAGCAGGCGATTCGGTTTCTTTATACCGACGTTCTAAATGAGGCAAAATACCTTCAAAAGGTTGTTCACGTAAACGTTTGTTGCCACGTTCATCGGTATAAGCAAAACTTATTTTTTCTTTTTTCGAGCCTTGTAAAAAGATCGTTTGAATGGCAGCAGGAAGATCTTGCCATGCTTGATCCATATCAACCTGATAATGTTTGGCAACACTACTAAGCAATAAAAAATAGTAGGGATGTTGTTTGTCCCAACCACGAACGACCCCTTCGTTTAGACTTAATTCGGGATGTAAAATTAATTGTTCGGCGGCAAAGTGGGCTTTATGACCCAAACCATCACAACTTGGACAAGCTCCCGCAGGATTATTAAAAGAAAATAAGCGAGGTTCTAATTCACTAACTGCATAACCACAATGCGGACAACTATGTTTAGAGGAGAAGATTAAATCCTCACCATTGTTATCCATATAACTAATCATCGCCACGCCATCAGCTAAACGTAAAGCGGTTTCAAAAGACTCTGCTAAACGTAAAGCTAAATCAGCACGGACTTTAAAACGATCAATCACCACTTCAATGGTATGTTTTTTGGTTTTTTCTAAAGCAGGGGCATCATCTAAATCAACGACAATGCCATTAATTCGCCCTCTAACAAAACCTTGTGCGCGTAAACTCTCTAAAATATGTAAATGTTCACCTTTGCGATCTCTAACCACAGGCGCAAGTAACATCAACGCTGTGCCTTCGGTAATGGCTAAAACATTGTCCACCATTTGGCTAATGGTTTGTGCACTTAAAGGCAGGTTATGTTCAGAGCAATAGGGAGTCCCTACGCGTGCATATAATAGACGTAAATAATCATAAATTTCGGTAATCGTACCAACGGTAGAACGTGGGTTATGCGAAGTGGATTTTTGCTCAATAGCAATAGCAGGCGACAAGCCGTCGATGCTATCCACATCAGGTTTTTGCATCAACGCCAAAAACTGCCGCGCATAAGCCGATAAAGACTCGACATAACGACGTTGACCTTCGGCGTATAAGGTATCAAAGGCTAACGATGATTTGCCCGAACCTGATAAACCTGTAATGACCACTAATTTGTCACGTGGAATATCTAAAGAAATGTTTTTTAAATTATGGGTACGAGCACCACGAATACGAATAAAGTTGTTCATCTTCTATCAACGCATCAAGCAAAGAGCCGATAATAATGGCATAACGGAGGTATTTAAGCACTATACAAAGATAAAACTTGTATGAGACCCAACTATAGAGTGGTATTTTTTCTTAGACGACGGTCTTATAATACGCGACCCAAAATTTTTAGAGTGTCATTAATGAGCGGTATGACTCAAGGCGAACGTAAAGCAACCAGTATTTTAGCGAGCATTTTTGCGCTAAGAATGTTGGGCTTATTTATGATTATTCCTGTTTTTGCCTTGTATGGTCAAAAATTAGAGGGTGCAACACCCGCTTTAATTGGGTTGGCAATCGGTATTTATGGTTTAACGCAAGCGGTATTACAAATTCCAGTGGGTTTATGGGCAGACAGAATAAATCGTAAATTATTAATTATTGTTGGCTTGATATTATTTGCGCTTGGTGGTGCGGTAGCGGCAGTCGCAGATTCAATTTGGGGTGTGATTGTTGGTCGAGCGATTCAAGGAGCAGGGGCAATTTCGGCGGTGGTTATGGCATTATTGGCCGATTTAACCCGAGAAGAACAACGAACCAAAGCGATGTCCACGATTGGCATGAGTATTGGAATGTCCTTTGCGGTTGCTTTTATTTTAGGCCCATTAGTCGCGGGACATTTTGGTTTAAGTGGTTTATTTTGGGCAACATCCGTATTAGCTATCTTAGGCTTAAGTTTATTACATTTAGTGCCACAGCCAACGGTGATTATAAAACAGCATCATGATTCTTATTGGCAACAGTTTAAACAAAGTTTGCTTCACCCTGAATTAGCCCGTTTAAATGCAGGTATTTTTATTTTACATTTGGTAATGACAGCCAGTTTTGTGTTATTGCCGCATTTATTAATCGAGTATGCTCATTTGCCTGCCAGTCAACATGGTTGGGTATATTTACCGATTGTTTTGGGTGGTTTTATTGCAGCCGTTCCAGCCATTATTATTGCCGAAAAACGTCGAAAAATTAAACAGGTTTTTATTTTTGGTATTAGTCTTATGGTGCTCAGTTTATTGGTATTGGCAATAGAGTACCAACATTATTGGGGCTTATTATTTGGCATTAGTTTGTTTTTTGTTGCCTTTAATTTATTAGAGGCTTTATTACCCTCATTGTTAAGTAAAATTGCACCTGCAGGCACCAAGGCCACGGCAATGGGCATATATTCAAGTAGTCAGTTTTTAGGGGCATTTTTTGGTGGGGTTTGTGGTGGCTTATTATGGGCGAAACAAGATATTAGTTTAGCTTATGTCATTTTGGCCATGTTAACTAGTCTTTGGGTGTTATTAGCTGTTTTTATGCGTTCACCACGATTTTTACATAGTATGATGCTGAATATCCCAAGTTGTAACTCGCAACAGGCTTCACAATTATTATCAAAACTACAAGCGATTATTGGCGTAGAAGAAGCTGTGGTCTTGGCACAAGAAGGGGTTATCTATTTAAAAATAGATAAAAACAAGTTAAATGAGAAAGACTTACAACAGATATTAATAAGCTGTTAGTTTTTGATGAAAGAGGTTGCCAACAGCCTTAATTTTGATGCAAAATCAAAAATCTTTATTTAAGATTTATCGATTGCTATTAATCGGTAGTGTTGGTTGGTATTAAGATAATTTAAACGACACGAGTGGTCGTTTGTTCAGAGTTAGACATTGTTATCTTATTGAGTAAACAGTATTTTTTTGTAGAGCAATACCATAGAGGGTGCAAAACGTCATGCGCGGAGTAAACAAAGTTATTTTATTAGGAACAGTGGGTCGTGATCCAGAAGTTCGTAGTTTAGGGGCAAGTGGTAGTACAGTCACTAGCATTTCATTAGCGACCAGTGAAGCATGGAAAGATAAAAATACGGGGCAATTAACAGAGCAGACAGAATGGCACCGTGTTGTATTTTATGGTCGCTTAGCTGAGATTTCTGGTGAGTATTTACGTAAAGGCAGTAAAGTTTACGTTGAAGGTTCTATTCATACTCGTAAATGGCAAGACAAAACCACAGGCCAAGATCGTTATTCTACCGAAATTAAAGCTAATGTGATGCAATTATTAGATGGTCGTGGTGGTAATAATCAATCAGGTGGGGATTATAATAACGATTATAGTTATGGTAATAATAATGGTGGTAGTAGTTATGGCGGTGGCAGTAATAGCTATGGTCAAGATGACTACAATAATCGTGGTGGTGGTTCTTACGGCAACCGCAACCAAGCTCGTCAACCAGCAGCACCCGCACCTATGGCCAATGATTTAGATGATGATTTGCCATTCTAAGTATTAATCAGTGGTTTTTGAGGGTTATTAGCTAATTATAAATTTAGTATTAACCCTCAAATTAAAATTATTATATTTATAGATAATTAGTAAATTTTTTAAATTGATAACCAATTCGATATTGGTGGAAAAGTAGATATTTTAAATAAATTAAAATGTGTTACAATTTGCCCTGCAACTAATTTTATCGCTTTTATATCAAGTGATATGTATTTAAATCAGCTAGGTATCACGGACTGCTATAATAATAACAAAGGCAGAAAATATGATTGATGCTACAATTAAAGTGAAATTAAGAGGTTATTATGACGATTGATTTAAGCCAACTAACAATTGAACAGTTAAATGATGTTATTGCTGATGCACAACGCTTAATTAAATCAAAGAAAAAAGCTCAATTAAAAACAGCTCGCGCACAATTAGAAAAAGTGGCCGCCGATTTTGGTTATACTTTAGAAGAGTTGTTATCAGGTAAATCAGTTGAAACCGTTGAAGATGCACCTGTAAAACCTCGTAAACCTGTTGAAATTCGCTATCGTAATCCTGCTAACGAAGCTGAAACATGGACAGGACGTGGCAAACAACCACGTTGGTTGGCAGCCGCTATTGCATCTGGTAAAAATTTACAAGATTTTGCCATTTGATTGCTGATTTATAAGGATTAGTAAAGCCTCCAGATATGGGGGCTTTT
>NZ_CALETI010000212.1 GCF_937920075.1 uncultured Agitococcus sp. | reverse complement strand
GACTGGAGTTCAGACGTGTGCTCTTCCGATCTCACTTGGTCACCTAAACGTGCACCAGGTGGAATGTACAATTCTTGGGTTTCATTACGTTTTTGGAATTCTTTGCTGGCTAATTCTTCATAAGCACTTAAACGCGCCTTGCTCTTGGCTTGACGTGCTTTAGGATTTTGTTGTACCCATTCAGATTCACGTTTTAAGGCTTTGTAGTGAGCTTCTTCTTGGCGTTGTTCACTTTCTAAACGAGCTTCTTTTTGCTCTAACCAAGAAGAATAATTTCCTTGATACGGAATACCATGACCACGGTCAAGTTCTAAAATCCATTCGGCGACATTGTCTAAGAAGTAACGGTCGTGGGTAATCGCCACAATCGTGCCTGCAAACTCTTTTAAGAAACGCTCTAACCATGCCACAGACTCAGCATCTAAATGGTTGGTTGGTTCGTCTAATAACAACATATCAGGTTTAGACAACAACAAACGACACAAAGCCACACGACGACGCTCACCACCTGATAATTTGGTAACATCGGCATCCCATGCAGGTAAACGTAAGGCATCAGCCGCTTGTTCGAGTTGGTTATCTAAGTTGTGGGCATCCCATGCTTGAATAATGCCTTCTAACTTTTCTTGTTCGGCTGCCAACTTATCAAAATCGGCATCTTCCATGGCATATTCAGCAAAAACTTCATCTAAACGGCGTAAGGCATCAACTGCTTCACGAACACCATCTTCAACATTACCACGCACATCTTTGGTGGGGTCGAGTTGTGGCTCTTGTGCCAAATAACCGACTTTAATGCCTGCTTGAGCGCGTGCTTCGCCCTGATAGTCTTTGTCAACGCCTGCCATAATGCGTAATAAAGTTGATTTACCCGCACCATTTAAACCGAGTACACCAATCTTTGCACCAGGGAAGAAGGATAAAGAAATATCCTTTAAAATTTCACGCTTCGGAGGAACAATCTTCGAAACGCGATTCATGGTATAAATATATTGCGCCATAATGATTAATCATAAGAGTCCAAGATGGCGGCGATTATAGCGCAGTTTACTTTAAACAATATGAACTATGATGAAAAAGAAAGCGTAAGTTTTTTCTAAATTTATTGCCCAATTAACTGTCGTAACTGTGTTTCTAGTTCGCGTGTTTTTTCGCGCTCATGGAGTAAAGCTTGGCTTTTGTCATCAAGTATATGTTTACTATCAGTCAATGGTTTAGAAATGTCGTCCATAATATCATCGGTATAGGCGTTGAGCTTGGCGTGTAATTCGCGCTCTACTTGATAACGAATGCTGCCTGCTTCCTTGTTAGCACTTAATAAACGTGCCTGTAATTCAGCTTCATTAGAACCTGAAAATATACTAAATACAAAAGATATGATGG
>NZ_CALETI010000211.1 GCF_937920075.1 uncultured Agitococcus sp. | reverse complement strand
GTGTATTTTTGAATGGTTCTGAGGTCAATCTCAGGTTGTAGTTTGTTGAGGGGTGCTACCTCTTAGCGTTAAAGTTAGGTTTTTCGATGGAGGGTATATGTTAAGTTTAGAACAATTAAAAAATACTTTAGAAGCCTGTTCATCGGAAATTCTGAATATACTAAGCTCAGGCCAGTCAAAAGGTGTAATGGTCAAGTAAAACAGGACACTATTTCAGGCAGCTTGTGTTCCATAAATAACGCCTCAATTTATACCCTCTAGTAGGGTAGATAAAGTTAAGCGTTTACACAGTTTAATTTACAGGCTGATTGCATAATTTGTGAGCCTGTAAATTAAGCTCTTACCTAAGCCCTTTATGAAATTTAAAATAATTGATATTGAGCTAGACAATTCGTTTGATTAATACCAATACTGTAAAATTGCCATTAATGATAAACTGATACGAAAAATAATCTTTCAAAGCGCAAAACATGACTCTAGCTCAACTTCCCACACTTGGTTTAGGTATTAGCCTCAGTCTAGCTTCACAGCCTGACCCTGTTAATTTAGTCAAACATCCTTTAGGGGCAAGTTTTGTTGAATATGCTGGCTTAGCCGATGTGCAAAGTGTCTGGCCACAAATACAACGTATCCATCAAGCAGGCGCACCAGTTTTATATCATCCCTCTTATATTAATTTTTGTGGCTCTTTTGCCAATGACAGCGCATGGCTGCAAACAGCCGCACAGCATATCTATCAAGTAAAATCGGCATGGTTTGCCCAAGATTGTGCCTATTGTTTTTGGCAAAGTGGCGCAAGTTACTCCACACAATTAGGCTATTTTTTGCCACCCATTTTAAATGAAGTATCGTTGCAATTAGCCATTGAACGTGTGCAAGAAGTACAAGCGTTTATGTCTGTGCCTGTTGCCATTGAACCACCACCCATGACTTTTATGGTTGGCACAATGCCGCTGATGACGTTTTTTGGTCGTTTGGCGACGCAAACTGACTGTGCGATTTTATTAGATATGGGGCATTTAGTGTCTTATGAATTGGCCAGTGGTCAACGCATTTTATCGCAATGGCAAGATTTTCCTGCTGAACGAGTGATTGAAGTACATATCGCAGGTGGGCGTATTAAACAGACCGAACAAGGCGATATTTATGTTGATGCCCATGAGTGTGCGATTGTGGAACAAACATGGACAATGCTCAAAGAGTTATTGCCAAAACTACCCAATTTAAAAGCAGTCTGTTATGAGTGTGAAGGAGTACAAGACGAACAACAGATTTTGCAAGTATTAGCTAAAATCAGACAGTTAATTATTAAAAAAAGTAAAAATCCTGAGCTGGTGGCGGTGGTGCAAGGGCAGCCATTTGTTCAACAAAATCAAGCCCCCCCCTTATTGGCAGAGGGTTGTGGCGAAGGACTGAATCTCAAAACAAATAATTTTGCTAATCAAGAACGGCTATTATTTGATTTAGTATTTAATGACAAGGTACGTCAGTTGTTTGCGACACAACCACAAAAATTATTTGCCAATTATCAATTAAGCACACAAGAGCAAGCTGATTTTATAGGAATTAATCCTCATGCTTTGGCGTTGGATGTGCGGGTGCGGGTTGATTTAATTTTGTCGCAATGGTGTCGCAGTTTACCTTTAACCTTTAGTTTGGTTTCTTCATTAAGCAATGGCTTGGCATTGTTAAAACAATTAGTGGATAGCCAAACCATGTTGCAAGCACCCAATGACCGTATTGTCTATTTTGCCACCCGTTTACGCCAACAATTAATTGCCCAACCTCAAATAGACTTACAAGAGTTATCGTTGTTAGTCGCAGTATTAGATGCAGAATTGGGCATGGCGAGTACCAGTCGCCTATTAAAACAAGCAGTAATCAATGAGCAAGAAATAGCAACGAATCAATCTGAGCCATTTAATAGCCAAGCCAAAATCACCATTGCGGATTATGTCAGTGCGTCATTGTTGCCCTTGCCGTATCAACAACTCAAACAAGCATTGTGTCCCTGTTCTGGCGCTGAACTGTGGCGGTCTTTAAACAAACAGCCTTTATTGGCGATACAACGTCAACAACTGTGGACACAAGGTGAAGCACATTTATTTGTTGCTAAAGCAAAAGTGGCGATGGTTTCGTTGTGCGAACCCCATATTGAGCATGATACTGCTGAGTTGGCTGAAGGTTTTGCCAATTTGTTAAGCCATGTTGACGGTTCAATGAGTGTTGATGACATATTGCAACAACTCCAGCAGATTGGAGCACCCGCATCGTTATTAACTAATATTCAACAAGGATTTAAGCTGTTGTGGGAAAGAGGGATGATTAGAGCGTGACGACCTCACCCTAGCCCTCTCCTAAGAGGAGAGGGGACGGCATCAAAAAATAAAGTTGAGTATCAAGCCTTGCCACTTTCTACTAAATAGTTCTTATACGTTTCTCTAACGCCTGTTTTTAATAATTTACCTGTTGCGGTGTGGGGTAAATCGGGCACAAAAACCACAGCATCAGGTAATTGCCATTTAGCGACTTTGTCACTTAAATAGTTAATGACGTCGGCTTCAGTGACTTCTGCACCGTCTTTTTTGATGGCTAATAACAACGGACGTTCATCCCATTTTGGATGGTAAACACCAATTACACAGCATTCTTTAAGGGCAGGATGACCCACCGCCGCATTTTCTAAATCAATCGAGCTAATCCATTCACCGCCTGATTTAATCACGTCTTTAGAGCGATCAACGATTTGCATGGTGTTATCACTGTCAATCGTGGCCACATCACCTGTATCAAACCAACCATCTACAAAGGATTTTCTATCCTCATTTAAGTAGTAGCTATCCACCACCCACGGGCCTCTGACCAATAAGCGGCCAAAGGCTTTGCCATCACGTGCTAATTCTTTGCCAGCATCATCAACAATTTTAATCTCCACTCCATAAACAGGGCGGCCTTGTTTTAATTGAGCTTGATAACGTTGTTCTAAGGGTAGGGCAGCCATGTTGCGGGTCATGCTGTTGACTGTACCCAAGGGGCTTAATTCGGTCATACCCCATGCGTGAATCAAAAAGGCATCGTGTTTTTCTTGGAAGGCTTTAATCATCGACAATGGTGCAGCCGAACCGCCAACCACCACATTTTTAACCGAGTCTAATTTGGCATTAATCGAATCTAAATAATTTAATAAACCTAACCAAACAGTTGGCACACCCAACAATAAATTGGCTTGTTCACCATTAATTAATTCATATAACGACGCACCATCCATCCCATGTGCAGGTAATACCAATTTTGCGCCCATCATCGTCGCGGCATAGGGTGTTCCCCATGCGTTAACGTGAAACATTGGTACAACAGGTAATAAAATCGTGTCAGGGGTAATGTTTAAAGCATTATATTGGGCAGCAGCCATCGCGTGTAATACGGTGGAGCGATGAGTGTACATTACCCCTTTAGGATTGCCCGTTGTGCCAGAGGTATAACATAAAGCCGCATCGGCATTTTCGTCTAAAGCTGGCCATGTGTATTCGGGACTGGCATCGGCAATTAATTCTTCATAACATAATAAATTGTTTAATTTGCTACTGGCTGGCATGTGCGCTTTGTCGGTTAACACCACCACACTTTCCACCTTGCTAATATGGCTGGCGACCGCTTCGAGTAAGGGTAAAAAGGTTAAATCGACAAAAATAAAACGATCAGCCGCATGATTAATAATATAAATAATTTGTTCAGGAAATAAACGTGGGTTAATGGTGTGGGTAATTGCACCAATGCCACTAATGCCAAAATATAATTCGTAATGACGATAAGTATTCCATGCCAACGTGCCAATACGGTCGCCTTGTTGAATGCCTAATTTTTGGGTGAGGGCATTGGCAACTTGCTTTGCGCGTTTTGCCGCTTCGCTATAGGTATATTTAAAAATACCGCCTTCAACTTGACGGCTAACAATTTCGGCATTGGGATGATTAACAATTGCGTGTTCGATTAAAGAAGAAATTAATAAAGGTTGTTGCATCATGCTCATTATGGTTGTCTCGTTAGGTTAAAATTATTAGAGCCTAACTATACAAGCGTATTTTGTGTAGGGCGAGGGGGGATATTGTTTTTTATTGTGTTGCTTTTTGTGCTAACCATTCAATAACATCATCATTTTCTATGCCATCATAAATATCTGCAACCGATACTGTTAATCCAATAGAGTGCAGTATAAAATCATCACCCAAATAATAGTTTTCGGTTATCCAACCACCGCTACGGCGCATAATGGCAATTTTGCCAATATCTTGCTCTATCAAAACATATTCTTGTAATGAGTCAATTTGCATATAAGCCATACGCTTTGTAGTTTCATCACTTCGCCGTGTTGATTTAGATAATACTTCAACAATAATGCTTGGTGTTTCGGTGTAATAGCTATCGCCTGACAGTTTGGTGCAGTTGACCAACACATCGGGGTAATAATATTTACTACCATTAGCAATGCGTACTTTCATGTCTGATATGTAGGGACGGCAAGGGCTGCCTTTTAAATGCACGTTGAGTGCGGTGTGTATATTGCCTGCTAATAAATTATGGTTATTACTTGCGCCAGACATGGCATAAATTTGGCCATCAATATATTCATGTTTGATGTCTGATGTTTTTTCTAGCTTCAGATAGTCGGCTTCACTGATAAACGTGACTTGACGTGCTGTGGCCATGATTTGCTCCGCGTATTTTTGCCGTCAAATATAGTATAGGTGGGGGGCTTGTGAAAAGTCATGTGGTGTATTGAGTGAAAAAGTCCTGCAAAAAGAGTTTTAAACAAGCTTGTCATAACATATTGACGTACAGACTAAACCTCAGTAAATTCTAAGTAAGTTTTTGCTAAGAAATATCAAAAACATCGTTACAGCGACACAACCTGTCAAAAGGTTATGGATAATCGGTATAAATAAGCACAAAACAGGTTGAGTCATGGAACAAGCGTTTTCAAAAAATGAAAAAGTCTCTTATCGTTTAGCAGATATTTTGACACGCTTAAATATGGGCGAAAAATTAAGTATTAAAAGTCTTGCCGAAGAATATCAAACCCATCCGCGTACCATTAGCCGAGATTTAAATGAGCGTCTTGCCTTTTTGCCTTTTGAGATAGAGGGCGATAGTTATTTTTTGCCTAGCCATTATTTGGGCAAGCTCACGTATCAAGATATTAAAAATTTTGCTCAAATTTCGGGTTTTGCCAATTTATATCCCAAGTTAGACAAGTCTTTTTTGCGCGAAATTTTGGATAGTCGTGCCAATAGCGTGTATTCGGCTAAAGGTTATTTTTTTGAAGATGCGTCATTGTTTAGTGACACTCTCAGTGTTTTTAAAGCGGCCATTCAAGCACGTTATCAGGTTGAGTTTGTTTATAAACATCAGCCGCGCCTCGTGCAGCCATATCGTATTATTCATCATCATGGTTGTTGGTATTTGGCGGCTGTGAGTAACAATCAGTTAAGGGCTTATCGTATGAGTCGAATTTCACAGCCTCAGCCAAAGGCTGAGTTAGGTGAATTTGATTTTGAGCCAACCATTTTAAAACAATTAGAAAATGAAGAAAGTATTTGGTTTGGCCAACAAAAACAAGAGGTTATTTTGAGTGTGCATGGTGAAGTGGCACTACATTTTAAACAGCGTCAGCTTTTGCCCGAACAAGAAGTCATTAAGTCTTTGGATGATGGTGGTTTGTTGGTGTCGAGCAAAATTACTCATGTGACACAAATTTTACCACTGGTGAGATATTGGATTCCGCATTTAAAAATTGTTAACCCCGAAAGTTTGCAACAGCAGCTTGAGAGTGAGTTAAAGGGGTATTTGGGCTAAGACGATGATTAAACCACAAGCGATGAAAGTGAAATGTATTAAATGTTTGGCCACTACGATTATTATGCCAAAAAGTGATGCGGTGATTATGCCATGTTGTAAAAAATGTGGGGGACAGTGTTATTTCTCTTCAGGTTACAAGTACGCTATTGAAGAAATCTAAATTTTTGAATGTTGATAGGAGGTAAAGAAGTTTTTTCAGAGTTAGTTTCACTGTAAAAGTGGTAAGTTTTTTTTATTTAATGAGAGGTTTTTATGAACTATGCTGATGAAAAGCTAAGTATTGAAGAAGTTGAAAAAATTACTTCTAAGTTAATGTGTGATTATAAGCATAAAATTGATGTTGCTGAGCAAGAAAAGCTAGAGAATCAGTTGAATGCAATGTTTGGTCAATGGCGTGAAGCTGACTAAACGACCTAGTTAGATAAGCCAATGCTGATATTGGCTTGTCTAAAATGATATTTATAACTAGGAGATATAATGATTTTTTATTGTAATGTGTCAGGTACGGCTCAAGTAGTTGCCAAAGAGTTAGCACAATATTTTAAAGTTGACTATATAAATATTGATTCGACATTTAAGATGTCAGAAGAGTTATTAATACTATTGGTTCCCGTCTTAGGTGATGAAGAGTTAAATAATAATTGGTTGTCTTTTTTGCAAAAGTCAAAAAGTATTTTTAATGAAAAAAATATTATTGTTTTTTCATTTGGTTCTTATGATGAGTTTGTTGATTTTGATTCAGTATTTGTTAAACAAATTAATTTTATCTTAGGCTTTAGTTGTAATGACATAAATTTTTATCCTTTAAAAATATCAAGATATAGCTTGGACTTAGATTTAATTAAGCAATATATTGCCGAATATCACGTTTTAGAACAATCTCAAATAGATTTTCTAAAAATTATTATGAGATTGGAAAATAAAGCT
>NZ_CALETI010000210.1 GCF_937920075.1 uncultured Agitococcus sp. | reverse complement strand
AAACTTATTCTCGCTGAAGAAAAACCAACTGATGGAAAAGTATTATTTGAACAAGAAGATATCCATGGACTAAGCTCACACGAGCTTACACGTTTTCGAAAGCGTATTGGTGTGGTATTTCAGGATTTTCGTCTTCTTCCGCACAAGACTGCATATGAAAATATTGCCTTTGCGATGGAGGCACTCGGAAAAACAGACGAAGAAATTGCGTCAGATGTACCGCACGTACTCGAACTTGTGGATTTGAAGCATAAGATTTGGAGTTTTCCTAATGAGCTTTCTGGTGGTGAGAAAGCACGCCTCTTATTCTGCCGTATGAGCTTCGATGCGCCGCATATCATGCTGCTCGACGAGCCGACCAACCACCTCGATATCGAAGCGCGTCAGGCGCTTATCGATGCGCTCAACGGCTATGACGGCGCCGTTATCATCGTCAGCCACGACCCCGGTATGGTGGAGCGTGTCGCCGACCGTCTGTGGCTGGTGCATGATGGCGAGGTGAAAAACTTCGATGGCGATCTGGCCGATTACCGCCGTTTTGTGATCCAGCAGCGCCGCGAACGCCGCAGCAAGGAACGCGCGGGCCGCCAGAAAGAAGAGGCTGCCGCAGCCACAACCGCAACACCCCCCGCGCCGGCATCGGCGCCTGCCGCAAATATTAATGTTTCGGCCCTGCGCAAACGTATCGAAAAAGCCGAAAAAGAAATCGCGCGCTTGAGTGTTGAAAAAGAAACATTGGAAGCCGCGATGGCCACACCAGATTTCTATCTGGATAATCACAAAGCCATTACCGTCCAGAAGGAATATGAACGCGTGGCCGCCGCTCTATCCGAACAGGAAGAGATCTGGCTATCCGCGCAGGTGGAGTGATCTGGTATTAGACGAGGTCTAGTTCTGGATAACGTCCCAGAGCAGCAAGACATCTGCGTGCATAATAGCGGTCAAGATACTCGTCCTGAGGGGCTTCGGCCCGCATCTTAAAAGTGGGCGTTAAGTTTTTCGCATCATTGGGGGAGGAGAGCGTGCAAATTTCAATATATTCCAAAGCCCTTTTCGCATCTGCAATGTTTATTTTTTGTGTTGGAAGAAAAACAAAAGAAAGCAGCATCAGAAGCAGTCAGCAAAGGTGCAGCTTATTTAGCTGAAAACGCGAAAAAGCCAAACGTTAAAACGACAGCTTCTGGCTTACAATACGAAGTGATTAAAGAAGGTACAGGTGCTAAGCCAACAGCAACAAGTACTGTAAAAGTACATTATGAAGGCAAATTGATTGATGGTACTGTGTTTGATAGTTCGATCAAACGTGGCGAGCCTGTGTCTTTCCCATTAAATCAAGTTATTCCCGGTTGGACAGAGGGCGTACAGTTAATGTCTGTGGGTTCTAAATATCGTTTTGTCATTCCTGCTAATATAGCCTATGGTGAACAAGGTGGTGGCCCAATTCCTCCAAACTCTGTGTTAACCTTTGAAGTTGAATTATTGGAAATTGTGCAATAAGCTAGTTCGACTTTATTAATAAAAGAACCCAGTTAATACTGGGTTTTTTTATGGCGCGTTATTGCTTGTCAGTTTTATGGTATAATTTGAGCGATTATTTATCTTTTATATCAAGATTATGGTTTTAACATCTTGATATGTCTAATGAGCAGAATCCAGTTATGAGCCACGAACAACTCCTTAATGAAGTTAAGGTTAGAAGAACTTTCGCCATTATTTCCCACCCTGACGCTGGTAAAACGACAATTACCGAAAAATTGTTATTGTGGGGTAGAGCTATTCAAGTCGCAGGCACAGTCAAATCACGTAAATCTGACCGTCATGCCACCTCTGACTGGATGGAAATGGAAAAACAACGGGGTATTTCGATTACTACCTCAGTGATGCAATTCCCTTACAAAGACCATATTATTAACCTGTTAGATACACCCGGCCACGAAGACTTCTCGGAAGATACCTATCGCACCTTAACTGCTGTTGACTCGGCATTAATGGTCATTGATGGGGCAAAAGGTGTCGAAGACCGAACCATTAAATTGATGGACGTGTGTCGTATGCGCGATACACCGATTATTACCTTTATCAACAAATTAGACCGTGAAAACCGTGAACCGATTGAGTTATTAGACGAAATCGAAAGCGTATTAAAAATTCAATGTGCGCCTATTACATGGCCAATTGGTATGGGACGCGACTTTAAGGGTGTTTATAACTTGCTCGAAGATAAGGTTTACTTATATCAAGCAGGTCATGGCCATGAAATTGTTGATATTCAAACCATTCAAGGTTTAGATAATCCCCAATTAGCTGAATTGTTGGGCGACCAGTTAAATAATTTGCTCGAATCCTTAGAGTTAGTGCAAGGTGCAAGTCATCCTTTTGATTTAGAGTTATTTTTAGCAGGTAAATTAACGCCTGTCTTTTTTGGTACAGCCTTGGGTAACTTTGGTGTTGACCATATTCTCAATGGTTTTGTCAGTTGGGCGCCTGAGCCAAAAGTGCATAAAGCGGCGGAGCGCGCGGTTGAACCGACGGAGCAAGGCTTTTCGGGCTTTGTCTTTAAAATTCAAGCTAATATGGATCCTAAACACCGTGACCGTATTGCCTTCTTAAGAATTTGTTCAGGTAAATACGAAAAAGGTTTAAAGCTCAATCATGTGCGTTTGGGCAAAGAAGTGCGTATTGCTGATGCTTTAACCTTCTTGGCAGGTGAGCGCGAGCATTTAGAAGAGGCATGGGCAGGCGACATTATTGGGTTGCATAATCATGGCACGATTCAAATTGGTGATACGTTTACTGAAGGCGAAAATTTACACTTTTTAGGTATTCCCCATTTTGCCCCTGAAATGTTTAGACGTGTGCGTTTAAAAGACCCCTTAAAAAGCAAACAATTGCAAAAAGGCTTAAAAGAGTTGTCCGAAGAAGGTGCAACTCAAGTGTTTATGCCTTATAACAGCAATGACTTAATTTTAGGCGCAGTAGGTGTGTTGCAGTTTGATGTGGTTGCCTTCCGTCTGAAAGAAGAATACAAAGTCGATTGTGTCTATGAACCTGTCAGCATTAACACGGTACGTTGGATTGAATGCAGTGACGAGAAAAAATTGGCTGAATTTAAGAAAAAAGCCCATGACCAATTGTCGGAGGATGGTGGTGGCTATTTAACGTATCTTGCGCCTTCTCGTGTCAATTTGCAATTAATGCAAGAGCGTTATCCAGATGTTAAATTTAGAGAAACGCGCGAACACTAATCGCTAATAAAATTCCCTCTCCGTCTTGGAGAGGGTTAAGGAAAGCGAATATGAAAATTTATCTTCTACCCACTTTGTTAGTGGTTTTCTTATCGGCTTGTGATAAGCCCCAAGCCCCCAAACCTGTAGAAAAACCTACACCAACGCCTGTGGCTACAACCCCCAGTTATGCACCGTTAATTATTAAAAACGAAACATGGAAGAAAAATAAACCTCAATGTAAGGGTAATGACTGTCCTTATATGGAAGTCGAACTGCAACAAATTGAAGATGCTGCACTTAAATCATTGATTGAAAGGGAATTAGTAGGGCTAGTTTATGTTGATGATAAACAACCAAAATTTAATACGATTGCTCAGCTAAGCCAGTATTTTTGGCCAAAAACCGAAGGCCAATGGAATATCTATTTACGATCAAAAATTTTGCGTCAAAAACAACAGTTATTAGTGGTTGAACTGAATAGCGATACTTATTTAGGTGGCGCACATGGCTCGCCAGTGACGAAGTATTTAAATATTAATCGTCAAAATCAACAATTATTAACGTTAAAAGATGTGTTAGTCACAGGCCAAGAACAAGCATTTTGGGCATTGGTAAAAAAACTACATCAGCAATGGTTAAAGCAAAATGATTTAACTGACCCTGATTTAATGACAGCATGGCCATTTGTGACCACTGATAATATTGCTCTTGGCGAAAAGGGCATCATTGTTAAATATCAAGCCTATGCCATCGCGGCTTATGCTTTTGGTCAGCCTGAATTTGTTGTGCCTTATGAGCAATTAAAAGGGATTGTTAAACCAGAGTTTTTGTAATGTGGATAGATACCCATTGCCATTTTGATGTAGAAGAATTTGCCCATGATCGCACACAAGTCGCAGCTGATGCTTACGCTCAAGGGGTAGAAGCGATGGCGGTCATTGCCTATTTAGCCAAGTATTGGCCACAACTACTATCGGTTTGTCAGCAATTTAAGCAACCACAATTATTGCCAGTCTTGGGTCTGCATCCTTGTTATATCAGCGAACATCAAAACAGCGACTTAGCACAACTAGAACAACATTTGCAAAACAATGATTGTATTGCGATTGGTGAAATAGGTTTAGACACTTATGTTGCCGAAATCAAACAACCTGAATTTTATCAAAAGCAACAACAAATTTTTGCTGAACAATTAGCCTTAGCCAAACAATATCAAAAGCCTGTTGTGTTACATGTACGCAAAGCTCATGCAGATGTCTTTAAAATTATTAAACAACAAAAATTTAGCGAAGGTGGTATCGTTCATGCTTTTTCGGGTGGGGTAGAAGAGGCAAAAACCTATGCGAAATTAGGCTTTAAGTTGGGGATTGGTGGCAGCGTAACCTATCCACAAGCCAAGCGTTTACATAGCGTGGTGAATGCCATGCCAATAGAAAGTTTGGTGATCGAAACGGATGCACCTGATATGATTCCCATGCCTCATCGTCAAGAGAATGCCAAATATACACGTAACTCTCCCGCCTATTTACCCAGTGTTGCCCATGCTTTAGCTCAAGCCAAACAGCTTTCCTTAGAACAGCTTGCACAAATTTTATGGAAAAATAGTTGCCAAGCTTTGCATTTAACGTTAAAAAGCAGCGGCTTTTATTAAGCCATATTTTTTAATATCTATCCTCGCTACAGGAGGATAAGATTTTTATTTAGGGTGATTTTATGCAAGGTCTGTTTGAACGTACCCACATCCTATTAGGGGATGAGAAAATTGAGCGTTTAAAAAACGCGCGTGTGTTTATTGCAGGTTTAGGGGGAGTTGGCTCGTTTGCTGCCGAAGCCTTGGCGCGTATGGGCGTTGGCCATTTAACGTTGGTTGATTGTGACGTGGTTGCTGCTAGTAATGTTAACCGTCAATTAGTGGCGTTAAACTCAACAGTTGGCCAAAACAAAGCCGATATTATGGCGGCACGTGTTCGTGATATTAATCCTGATGTGCAGTTGATGGTGATGACTGATTTTATGAATCGAGAGTTGTTTGAAGCCCATTTTGCCGCTTATCAATATGACTATGTGTTAGATTGTATTGACTCGCTTAACTGTAAAGTGGCGTTGATTGAAGTCGCTTATAAGTTGGGCTTAAATGTCGCTTCTAGTATGGGGGCAGGTGGCAAAACTGACCCATCACAAATTAAAGTCAGCGATTTATATGACACCAATGTTTGTCATTTAGCGAGCAAAATGCGTCAACGTTTGAAGCGTTTAAATGTGGGTACAGGCATTCGTACGGTGTATTCGACAGAGCCACCTTTACCGCCGTTGCCGCCTGCACCAACCTCCGCAGGACGACCAAGAGCCGTTAATGGCACAGTAAGTTATTTGCCACCGTTATTTGGTTTTACTTTGGCAGGTTTAGTGGTACGCGATTTAACAGGTATTAGCGAACCGTTAAAACGCAAAACTGTGCGTAAAGGTTATAAGCCCAAGGGGATGACTTAACTAGGCTTTTGGAAAACTTTGAGTTACGTCATTGTGTAGGCTGGGCATTTTGCCCAGCTTATTGCTTAAAAAGGTACTTATTTGCTGGGCTAAAGCCACAGCCTACGTTAATATAATGATGTTAGAATGACAAAACCACTAAATAAAGCAAGGACTGCAAAATGCGACAATATATTCGTGATCGCACGGCTGGCGGTACATACTTTCTAACTTTTAACTTATTAAACCGTCAACAAACATTACTGACAGATAACATAGATAAAGTTCGCCAAGCCTACCGACTCACCCAACAACACCAGCCATTTTCTTTACAGGCAATGGTTATTTTACCCGAACACATACATTGGCTCATACAATTACCCATTAATGATGATAATTATGCTGCTAGGGTATCGTTATTTAAGGCCGCTTTTTCTCGACAAATGGCAAAAACCGAAATACTGAGCCAAAGCCGAATGGCTAAACGTGAAAGAGGAATATGGCAGAGACGTTTTTGGGAGCATCGCATCCGTGATGAACATGACTTTAAGCAACATATGGATTATATTCATTATAATCCTGTTAAACATGGTTACACGGTCGCGGCTAAAGACTGGCCATTTTCAACTTTTCATCATTGGGTAAGTCAAAAAGTGTATTCTCAACATTGGGGAAGCATTGAAAAAAATTAACGGATGTGAGGTGTAAAATGAACTGGCAATCTCTGTGGCAAAGCCTAAGTTTAGTGCCTTCTAGTCATTTATTAGCAGAATTACAAACAGCTTATACACAAACGCAGCGTTTTTATCATAGCCAACAACATCTACAAGAATGTTTAAGCCTATTAAATGAGGTAGAACATTTAGCCAAACAACCTGCCGAATTAGCCCTTGCGTTATATTTTCATGATGCCATTTATAACCCACAAGCCAACGACAATGAAGCACAAAGTGCAGCATGGGCAGTGCAAGTATTAACTCAATGCCACGCACAACAAACATTAATACAACGCATTGAACAGTTAATTATAGCCACTCAACATCACACCATTGCCAAAGATGATGTTGATGGCCAATTATTATTGGATATAGATTTAGCGATTTTAGGGCAAGAATCGACTCGCTTTAATGAGTACGAACAACAAATTCGCCAAGAATATGCGTGGGTCAGCGAACAAGATTATCGTATAGGTAGGTCAAAGGTATTACAGAGTTTTTTACAACGAGAGTGGATTTATCAAACGGATTATTTTAGACAAAGATTTGAACAACAAGCGCGGATGAATATTCAAACCGCGCTTGAGGGTTTAGCTAATTAAATTAAACTAATTCAATCGCCATTGCAGTAGCTTCACCACCACCAATACATAAAGAAGCAACACCACGTTTGCCACCGTATTGTTTTAAAGCGTGAATCAAACTTAAAATGATACGAGAGCCAGTAGAACCAACTGGATGACCTAAAGCACAAGCACCACCATGTACGTTAACTTTGTCATGGGGAATGTTGTGTTTAATCATGGCAGCCATTGTGACCATTGCAAAAGCTTCGTTGATTTCAAATAAATCAACATCAGCAACGTTCCAACCTGTTTTAGCAAATAATTTTTCCATCGCGCCAATTGGAGCAATGGTAAATTCGCTTGGATGTTGAGATTGTGTGCTGTGGGCAACAATACGTGCTAAAGGTTGTAAACCACGTGCTTTAGCAGTGCTTTCGCGCATTAATACTAATGCAGATGCACCGTCAGAAATAGAGCTGGCGTTAGCGGCAGTGATTGTACCGTCTTTAGCAAATGCTGGTTTTAAGCTAGGAATTTTTTCGATTTTAGCATTACCAGGTTGTTCATCAATGGCAACTAAGGTATCACCATTACGACCTTTAACAGGCACACCAACGATTTCGGCTTCAAAACGGCCTTCAGCAATCGCTTTTTGAGCGCGCTTTAAAGAGGCAATCGCAAAATCGTCCATTTGTTCGCGGGTTAACTCTAATTTTGTCGCCATTTCTTGAGCAAAAGAACCCATTAAACGACCTGTTTCAGCATCTTCTAAACCGTCTAAAAACATATGATCTTTGATGTCACCATGACCCATACGATAACCACCACGAGCTTTGGTTAACACGTAGGGTGCGTTGGTCATAGACTCCATACCACCTGCAACAGCAATATCAACACTGCCAGCCACTAATAAATCGTGAGCAAACATGGTGGCTTTCATACCAGAACCACAAAGTTTGTTAATGGTGGTTGCACCTGTTGCGGCTGGCAAACCTGCTTTTAACATCGCTTGACGGGCAGGGCCTTGTTTTAAACCAGCAGGCAACACACAACCCATAATCACTTCTTGCACATCTTCTGGTTGAATACCAGCACGAGCAATCGCTTCTTTAATAGCAACAGCGCCAAGTTCAGGTGCAGTCACGCTAGATAAAGCACCTTGGAAACCACCCATTGGGGTACGAGCACCATTTACGATAACAATAGGATCATGGCTCATTTTTAAACTCCACTTATATATGAGATGTGCTAAACAAACCTGACGATTATACGGTATTTCTGTACCGATGTAGGTGTTTGAGTGGCTTTTTATTTGACTTAATGGTTCAAAATACACTGTAGTAAAAATACTACATCAATTGCCATTTTTTGCGATAGAAATGCAATCTTGGAATCAGCATAATACACACATGGCGCAGGATGATGCAAAGGATAGCAAAAAAGGACAGGACATAAGCCATAGGATGTAGAGGAAGAGGCTAAGATAGCCAAACGATCATAAGCTTTCAGGATGATAGCAAATGATTAGCGTAGCAGCAAATGGATACGCACAGGGAGTAGAAGGATTGGATGCTGCAAGGTGACATTAAGTCAACATCGACATGAAGTCAAAGAAAAAGCCCAAGTTCAGGATGATTGAAACTTGGGCTTTCTTGTTTTTGCGAATAATCACTCTTAAAACAGTAATGGTTGGCCAAACGTATTAAATGTTTTGGGAGTGAAAATTCGAATTTTATTAGTTATTAAAGTCGTCGTGATCATGATGTTGATTGATGACTTTTTCACGTTGAATACGTTGATAGATTTCTTCGCGATGTACAGCAATTTCTTTAGGGGCATTGACACCAATACGAACTTGGTTGCCTTTTACGCCTAATACAGTCACGCTTACTTCGTCACCAACCATTAAAGTTTCGCCAACACGACGAGTTAAAATTAACATAGTTAATCTCCTTGAGTAGAAACAGCTTGTTATTTGAGGCTTATTTGTGCATTTGCCTTGCAGTTTCCATTAGATTCCCAGTCAGTTAACAATCATATAGAGTATTAAGACGGATGTGTCTAATAAACTATTTTCTTTTTAAGTTTTCTGACCTACAAAATCAAGCGTTAATGCGTATTAAATACAAAAAAACCGACAAAATGTTGATAGTGATAACATAAAATCTGATTTTAGATTTTATACAGGTGGCAATCTTGGCCTAAGACCAAAGTATTTTATCGCTGTTGGCATCTATCAGGGTATAACTGAGTGTTTTGAGTAGAGCACAAACAACTAAAATGACGTTAATCTTAAACTTAGGTAGACGTTAATATAAAACGCCTACCTTAAGATTTTCTTAAGCATCCAAGCCAAATGCTGTATGTAAAGCACGTACAGCTAATTCCATATATTTTTTAAGTGCATTGGCTGCTTCGGTTTGGAAAGTCGCTGCTTGTTCTTTAGTAATGGAGCTATCGGCAGCAAGATTACTATATATGGTAGATTTCAACATCCACGATTCAGCTTTCTTAGCTGTTTTTTCACTTTGCAATGCCTTATCAATTTGAGTTTTAGCATCTTCATAACAAGTTGATTTTGGTAAAGTAATATATGCTAATTTTTCACCAGCACCAGGTACTAAAATATCAACATCTTGTCTCCAATCAGGATGAGAATGGTCATGGATTCTTGTTCCTGCCATACCATAAGGGTTTGCATCAGAGTTTACAACTCTAACAATCATATTAGCATGCTCAACTTCTTTTCCAGTTTCAGCACCATCTTCA
>NZ_CALETI010000209.1 GCF_937920075.1 uncultured Agitococcus sp. | reverse complement strand
GGCTTATACGCGCCCACACCGTACACACGTCAACCCATTCTTGCTTTTCACCACCACTTAAACCGCGTGTTTTGGTAAGGCGTTGGAAGGTGACGCGGTGTCTTAACTTACCTGCTTGCACGTTACACGCCCCACTTTCTGTAAGGATTCATCAAGTTTTGACACGTCATATTGATATTTAATGTCATGCCTTGTTGTGCTTCTCTGTTTTCGTACAAGTCACCCAAAATTAATAAAGCGGCAAATTTTAAGGCTGGTGCTAGCTCGCTTGGGTTTGTTTCATCTTGGCAAACAGGATCAGTAAATGGTCTGTCAATGTAATCTTTAACAGCGCGTAAAGCTGTTTTAATCAGCATTTCAATATAAGCATCTTCATCACCGCTATCTTCTTCTATGCGTAGATGTTTTTTAGCTTCTATGACAGAAATACTCATTAAAAAAACCTCAATAAAAAAGCCCCAATCAAGGGGCTTTATTTAACAAACTAAAATTAAGGTGCTACGGCTACTAAGTCACCTGTCACCATCGCATCAGGAATGGCCACACCAAAACCTGCACGCATTTCGGCACGAATTGTGACTAAGTTTTTAGTAAAGTTGTCACCATCTTCAGTAGATGCTTCAACCATGACTTCATTACGCACATAACCCGATACGCCAATCGTCAGATTACCTAACCAAAACTTACCCAAGGGCATTGCAGAAGACAACACAACAGGCAAGCCCCAAATAACAGGTTGCACAACTGCACCGGGTGTACCAAATAGATAGTGACCATCGTCTGTTTTTTCGCGTTCAATTTTACCCCAGTCAACAGGGTTCAAAACGACAGCCTCAGGCATAAGGCCACTGCCCCAAACTTGGTACTTTGCTGTATTGATAGTGTCAATTGCTAAAGCATCAGGCACAGCAACCAAACTATTACCGACTTTCATTAGGCCGCTAAAACTGGTAGTAGTACCGTTGATAACTTTTGCTTCCAACTTTAATCGCACACCATACGCTAAACGACCTTCGATATAAGAAGCCAAAACTGGCATGTCATCTAATAGCTGTTTAGTAATTTTAATCCAGTGGGCAATCACACTAATTGTGATATTTTCAACACCAAAAGTTAAGTTAGATTCTGGTTTAGCCAAGCCTTCCGCCACTTCATCTGCCATAATGTCATAGGCAGATTCGCGTAAATTTGGCACTAAATCATTGGTAACTGGCATCCACGTAATTAAATCAAGCAAAGCCAAGGTTAATTCTTGTGCTTGGTTACGTTGTACGTCAATCGTGGCTAAAGACGCATTGGTACCAATACCTGCAATAGAAATAATGTTACGCGCTTGAATACCATCAATCGTTGTGCGACCACGTTTTGAACGAATCGCATCAATTTGTTGGCGCAATTCTGTGTTACGCGCAAGAATAGAGCCAACCGTATTAGGATCAGCTTGACGTTGATGCACTTGGTCAACCAGTTTTTGCTCGATTTCGCTAAAACGTGCGGCCAAATCAGAAACAACTTTAGCGTCATCATCTAATTTTTTGCGAAGTTCGTCAGGCAATTTACCGTTTTCAAGCGTGTCTTTGTGCTTGTTAATCAAATCATCAAGCGTTTTCATACGCTCGTTTAATTTTTTAGCAATAGCGGTCAAGTCATCAGGTGTTTCACGGCGGTGAACTTTGCGAACACCAAAAACGTGTTTTTCTTCTACAGCTAAAGCAGAACCAATAGCCGCAATAATGTGTTTGTTTTGAGCATTACTCATGGTTTTTTCTCTCAAAAAAGGCATAAAAAAAGCCGCTAAAAAGCGGCCACTGTTAAATTTGGTATTAAAAGTCGAGTGCGTCTAATACCGATTGATACTGATTAACAGGAGTTGCCCCCTGTGAAACTTCTTTTAAACGAGCTAATAATGATGTTGCATCGTCATTAGATAAGCCCATATTAACTAATAATTTATTGGCATCTTCCGCACTACGCACTGCATCAATAGCCTCGGCAGTAGGAGTAATACGCGCTGTTTGGTCACTTGGTTCGTCAACAACACTGATTTCGTACAAATCAACACGTCTAATTACTCTTGCCCCTGTATTGTCTTGATAAACGTCAATCGGATTAGGCTCATAAAACGCAATTGACAAACCGTCAACCGTACCATGTGCCAACATAGCAGCCACATCGTTTGATTGAGACATATTTGGGGTTAGCTCACCTTTGACTAACAAACCTGTATCATCTTCAACCAATTCAACCCACTTACCAATCCGTTTAGCACTATTGCCAGTTAACCAGTCCATATACGCATGGTTATAGTACATATGCACTCGTTTACCACTGGCAATCAAGTCAGCAAATGCACCTTTTTCAAAGCGTTCGCCGTGGCTATTAACATTTGCCCATGTCACCGCATAGCCTTCAAACTTATATGGCTGGCCATCTTGAGCTGGAGGCGTAAAACGTAAAGCAATGGTTTGTGGTGCAGCACGGCGATGTTGCACGTTTGGAGCTTGTTTACGTTGACGAATATTCAAACCACTCATTAGAGTGTCTCCTCTTTGTTTCGTGTAGGCACGACTGCAAGTATTTTGTCGATAGTTGTCATATTGCTTGGCACAAGTAACTGGTCACCATTTGGTTTTGGTTGACGGCCTTCACTTTTACGCGCCTCATTTGGAGTCATATAACCAGATAGAACTTGCTTAGATGTTGCCTCAACACGGTCTTTTAAGTTGGCACGCAAAATAGCATCGGCATCAAACTCTAATTCGTAAGACTCCCATTCAGTACGCGGCAATAAATTGACAACCATTGATATTTCTAATTTCTCTAAGTAAGGACGCAAGTCAAACTTATAAAAACCATTAATGATTGAATCAATACCACTACCCCAAACTGTAGAGGCTGATGTGTCGTTAATCAAAACACTTGGCACACCAAAAATACGTGCAATTTCTTCTAAGCTAAAGCGGCGTGTGGCCAGTAACTCTAAATCTTCAGGCGTTAGACTCATTGCTTCAAACTTCATGCCGCCGCCAAGTACAGCTAATTCTGTTTGGTCACCATTAATTAGACCATTCATCTCAGTACGCAAGGCATCACGCTGTTCTTTTGTTGGCCAGTTTTGTGCTAACAAAGTGCCTGTTGGCTTTGCACCGTTTGACATTAAATGTGTGATCTTGTCATCACCTGCCAAAGCCACCCCAATCGCTTTTTTAGCATGAGACAAAGGCGACAAACCAACCAAACCATTACCAAATAAACGAACGTGCCACACTTCGGCTTCGGTTAATTTTTTACGTGTACCGTCTTGCTGTTGCCAGTGATAAATTAAATCTCCGTTGGCCAATAACTCAGGCTCTACACTGCCACTGTTAAGCACCTGCAAACTAACCAAACGCTTGCCCATCATGCCACGCAACACATAAGCATTGCCGCTCGATACAAGGTTAAGCATTAACTGTTCAAAAAATTCTATGCGAGTTTGACGGCGATTAGGACGGTACTTTAATAATTTGATCAAATCATGTTGAGAGTCTAAAGTGCGATTACCTTCAGAATCTAGTTTGTACATATTGAGTGGTAAACTAGACACTGTTTCAGCCAATAAACGAATACACGCAAACACGGCACTCACTGTCATAGCCGTGTCAAATGTCACAGGTTTAGCTGTTGCACCTGCAACGGTGCTAGCATATTGTCGTCCGCGCTTAGGTTCTGCTGGAGCTAGTCCAAACCATGAAGTTATGCTAGTCCAAACACTCATTTTTTAGTTACTCTCACAAAGTCACGTAAATAATCATCCATAGCGGCATCACTACTATTATCTAAGCTGCCAACTTCATCAAAATGAATTGCTCTAGCCATGGCATTGATTAAAGCCACCGCAGGGTCTATTTTGTTCTCAGGTGAATCTTTCCGAGGGAATATATTGTCATTGGCATCAGGTTTAACAGTCACATTAGAGACAGCCCACGACAAAACAGGATCACCATTATGATGCAATCGACCAGAACGAACTAAAACCTCTATCCACTTCATTGGCTCACTTAAAAAACGTGTCTGTTGTGGTATTTCAACCACAGAAACGCCTGCTGCTTGCAGTCTTTGAGCGATATAAACCGCATTAAATGGGTCAAAACCGACTTCTTTTAGCTCAAAATTGGTAAAATCTTCTAAAATATCTTGCTCAATTTGGGCAAAATCAGTGACATTTCCATCGGTTAATGTCAAATATCCTTGTCTAGCCCATGCCAAATATTGTTTATTTGTAGGTAATTCGGCTGTTTCTTCGTTGATATATTGGTCACTAAAGACATAAAAATGCTGTTCTTCGCCCTGTGGACGCATGAAAACGCGCACTTTTCCAGCCAAATCACTCTTACTAGCAAGGTCCAAACCAATAAACAAAGGGCATCCGACAAATTGTTCTGGTGATAAGTGCTTATCGGCACAAGCAGCCCATAGCTGCATATCCATCCATGACGACCGCGCATTCACCCAGACGCATAAATGCTTAGTTAAAAAGTTTGTTTGAGCCGTAGGCTGTAATTTTGCTTTTTCACACGCGGCTGCTAATGCGTCTTCACTCACTGACACGCCATAATTAGGATTAGCCTTGCGCCATGTGTCGGGGCTAGTCCAATCATCACCGTCATCAATCGTATAGATGATTCCAAAGTAACGGTCATGGCCTACCTTATCCGCCAATATATCAATCACTGTCTGACGTTCACGATAACACACGCCATGCAAGTCAAAGCCTGCTGTAGTAATCATAATCACAACAGGCTGTTCACGCGCTCCAGTAGCAGACTCTAAAACGTCTAGCATCTCACTAGACTTATGCGCGTGAAGCTCATCAACCAATGCACAATGCACATTTAAACCGTCTTGATTACCGCCTTGGTCACGCGATAATGCCTTAAACGAACTGGCTGTATTAGTGCTAAAAATAGAATGTTGCCCTGCTTTAACATCAAAAGCAGATTGCAGCTTTGGCAAGCGATTAACCATTCGCTGTGCCTCTTCCCACACGATACGCGCTTGGTCACGAGTGGTTGCAGCACTATAAACTTGCGCCCCTTGCTCACCTTCAATAAATGCACAGTACAAACCAACGGCTGCTAACAGTGTTGACTTGCCATTTTTGCGCGGCATCTCAACATAGGCATAGCGATAACGGCGACGGCCATTAACATCGACCCAGCCAAAGATATTAGCAACAATAAAAATCTGAAACGGCTCAAGAACTATGCGCTGGCGAGCAGTTGCCCACTTGCCTTGTGTATGAGGCAATAACTCAATAAATCGGCATACATGGTCAACTTTGTTTTTATCAAAATGCCACTGCCAATCTGTTTTTTGTAAATCATTCAGGTATCGTTTAACGGCCTGCTTAACATATAAACAAGCAGATATTTTTTCACTATCCACATCAAGTGCATATTGATGACAATATGCTGAAAAGTCTTTTTGATTCATTAGTGAACCTTCAACTCTTCAAATTCGTTTTTAACTTCTTCACCAAACAAAGCCATTTGTCTATTTTCAACGCGCATACCAGAACGAGCCGAAGGGGTTAAACCAAATTCACGCCCAGTCTTAATAATTTGCTCTTGTAAACGACTACGAATTTGCATCCATGCCGACTGCATTTGAAAGCCATTCGGCGTATCTTGCACCCATTTAGCTAGCTCACCTAATTTAGATTGCAGTTCACCATACTTAGCCACGTTGTCACAATGGAGAGCAAAAATATCACCATCAATAGCAGACAACAAACCCAATGCCACCAATTGAGTACCTAAAGTTTCCCAGTGCTTTTTACCTGATTTGCATAGCCAAACAGGAGGACTAGGCAGATTTAAGGGTACTTCGGGGCCGTGTGTATCCCTGTCATCACGAACGCGCCCACCCTCCAACACTTTTTGTTGAGTTGGTTTTCTAGGACGACCTGCTGACATTTTTTGTACCTATAACAATTTAAGGATGATATACCCCCCCTTTTAATTTTGACCACGCATGAAAAAGGAAGATCGGAAGAGCACACGTCTGAACTCCAGTCACGCCAATGTATCTCGTAT
>NZ_CALETI010000208.1 GCF_937920075.1 uncultured Agitococcus sp. | reverse complement strand
AAGGCGGTCGTAAGATTTGGGCATTGGCGAAAACAGGTCAATCCATGAGCTTACGCGGTAATGATGTGACTAATGGCTATTTGCTGTTGGCTACCGCTTGTGATGGTACTTTAGCTACAACCGCGCAATTTACCAGTATTCGGGTGGTGTGTAATAACACCTTGGCAGTGGCTTTAAATGGTCAAGGTCAAGCCGTTAAAGTTCCGCACAATACCACCTTTGATGCGCAAGCCGTTAAGAAACAACTCGGTGTCTCTGTCGCGGCATGGGATGATTTTATGTATCGCTTAAAGACTTTAAGTGAGCGTAAAGTCAAAAGTACCGAGGTCGATAAGTTTTATGCCAAAGTGTTTGGTGATGCGGCGATGAAAGGTCAAGCGAGTATGCAGTCCTTTGAACGCACCATGGCCAAAGCAAAGACTTTGTTTGAGGGTCAAGGTTTAGGTTCAGATTTGTCTTCTGCTAAAGGCACGGCGTTTGGTTTATTAAATTCAGTGACCGAGTTTGTTGACCATCAACGTAAAGCGCGAAGTATTGACCATCGTTTAGATTCAGCATGGTTTGGTCAAGGCGCGGTTATCAAACAACGTGCATTGGATGAGGCGTTACGCTTGGTGTCGGCTTAATTTCATTCAGCTTAGTTCTATTTATCTCTGTTAAAGCACGGTGACTGTGGTGGTCATCGTGCTTTTTTTATGCCCTTTTTTCTTAATTATCGTTAAGTTGGAGTTTATCATGATGGGTTACAGTCCTAAATCTTTTGAAGCGGTGCGTGCTAATCGTCAACCGCTATTAACTGCCCTTGCTGCCTTAGCCATTACCCAATTAGTGGTGCGTTATGAAGGCGGCGGCGATTCGGGTGATGTCTCTGAATTAGAGATTTTTCCTGAATCATTAGCACAAGCCAATATTGCAAACACGTTGAAAGTTGAACAACTGACTTACCACTGTTTAGCAGCCGAATATCAAGACGGTGAATACCGTTACTTTTTACAGGAACAACAATCTTCCATTGATTCTGCCTTACGTGATTTTACCTTAACGTGGGTCGATGCTCATCATGGCGGATGGGAAAACAACGATGGGGGATCGGGTACAGTGACGATTAACGTCACCGAGGGAACGTTTCGTTTAGAACATACCGAGTATTATACGGAGTGCAGCAATTATGAATACGATTTATAAGGCTGATTCGGGGTGTGTTCCATCCACACAAGAGATTCATATTTCGCTTGGGGCTTATGGTCGTTTAAGCCATCAACAAGCGATTCAATTGGCTTTAGACGTTACACCACGAGAGCCATTACTCGGTTATCTATCAACAAAACGCTTACAAATTTGTCCACAGAATTTGGGTCAATTTACCTCTGAGTTGGCCTTGCAATTGAAAGCCGAATTAGCTCACATTGAGTTTCGGCTTCATGCCAATGTCCATATCGAAAGACAGCATAAAATCGTCGATATAGCGGATTGGCCACATGAAAAAGAGTGGTTTAAACAGATGGCGCATTTATCGCAGTTACTGGATGCACCTGTTTACACCGCTCATGCAGGTAAACGCGGTACTTGTTCAGTTGCTGAGGTTTTACAGTTTACTCAAGAAATTGAGGATTTATTTGGCATACCTGTCGGTATCGAAGGTCACTACCCTACGCCAAACGGTAAACATCACTGGTTAATCAGTACATGGGCGGAATATCAAGAACTGCTCGAATCGGGGGTGAATTACGCCTTAGATTTGTCGCATTTGAATATTTTGGCGGTACAGAGTAACCATGTGGAATGGAGCTTAGTGCATGAATTACTCAGCAGTCCCCACTGTTTAGAAATTCATCTCAGTGATAATCATGGTTATGGCGACCAACATTTACCGCTGAGTAACCCTCATGCGTTGCCGTGGTGGTGGTCATTACTCAGTTCAGCTAATC
>NZ_CALETI010000207.1 GCF_937920075.1 uncultured Agitococcus sp. | reverse complement strand
TGGTCATTTTGTCAATATTAATAAAGCGTCTAACCAGTTTGTCACCAGCATAAACCTCTAATACACCATTTGTGCCAGTCCAGTTTTGTAAACTACGGCTGATTTTATTTTGTTGCTCTTGGGAGCAGGCACTGAGTAATAACACGCTTAATAGGGAAATAATTAGGGTCTTCATAGGTCAAGGTGTCCATTTTTACAAAACTAACAAGTCACCCCCATCTTAAATACTCTTGTGGTACAGTCAATTTGAGATTGTAACTGTAAGAGTTTTGACAATGACCAAGCCTATTTTGCATTTTGCCCACGCGAATGGTGTGCCATCGGCATGTTATCAAAAAATGTTAGCTATTTTGGTAGAGGATTTTCAAGTCGTTATGATTCCTGTGATTGGTATCGACCCCAATTATCCCGTGGATAATCATTGGTGGTCATTAACAGAGCAAGTTGCAGAGTCCATTAAACGACAAAGTGATGGTCAGCCAGTCTATGTTTTAGGCCATTCTTTAGGAGCAATGACCAGTTATATGGTGGCGCATCGTTTTCCACATTTAGTCAAAGCTTTGGTCATGTTAGATCCACCGATGTTTAACGGTATGGATGCCTATAAACTACACCTTGCTAAATTATTAGGCAAAGCAGAGAATTTGACACCAGCAGCGAAAAGTAAAAATCGTCGAGATGTTTGGCCTAATCGTGCCGAAGCGGCTGCTAGTTTACGACCTAAAAGTTTATTTAAAACCTTTGATGAACAATGTTTTGCAGATTATATCAATTATGGTCTAAAGGATTGTGCTAATGGAGTATGTTTAACGATTCCTGTAAGCACCGAAGTGGCTATTTTTAATAATGTACCAACTAACACATGGCGATTTAAAAAGCCTTTAGCGATGCCAGCAGCGATTGTGGTTGGCAAAGATAGCCATTTTGCCAAAACTGGCTATCCTGAACGCTTGGCACAAGAGCAGCCAGTCTCATTACATTATACCCAAGGGGGACATATGTTTCCGCTAGAGTATCCTGTAGAAACCGCGCAAATGGTTAAAGAACTGTTTGAGGATTTAGTTTGACTAGTGATGACGTTCCCTCTCCTATTAGGCAAAGGTATCTACACAATTATGAAAAGAGAGGGATAATGGTTAGTATGCACTTAATTATAGCAGCAATGGTCTAGATGCACGATTGCAAAGAAGATGGGATACGTTGGTGAGACAACATATCAAAAGCAGTCAACGAGAGATGTCAGGAGTTGGCTCGTTATTAGGAGATTGCCAAAGTTTTGCGTATACGCAAGCGGCATGGCGATTTTTTAGAAACGAATCGGTGACATTGCCGATCTTGTCAAAGCCGCTTGTAGAAGCGGCATTGGCAGGCATGAGCCATTGTGAATCGTATGGCCTAGTGGTGCATGATTGGTCTAGGCTGAATTATAGAAAGCATGAAAGTAAACAAGATAAGCGACAATTAAGTCACGATCAAGATATTGGCTATGAACTGCAAAGTAGTTTGTTGGTGAGTGACAAGACGGGCTTACCGATAGCCCCTATTGCCCAAAACTTGGTGACAAAGAACAAGGTATATAGCAGTGTTGAGGGTGAAAAAGCGGTATTGGAGACAGACAACCATCTTGACGAATTAACGCAGAGAATGTCTAAGATCGAGGATTTAGGGTTTAAATTACCGTTGGTGCATATTATTGATAGAGAGGCAGATTGTGTTGATATTTTTCGGCAATGGCAACGTAAAGAGTATCTGTGGCTCGTGCGTTGTCGGAAGAATTCAACAGTATGTTGTGATAATAAAAGCGTTCAAGTACAAGAGCTTGCTAAAAGGATTGACACGGAATATCGAGGAGAGATAAGACTTAAAGGAGCGAAATGTCATGTGAGGGTGGGTGAAATTGCGGTGAGCTTGACGAAAGCGAGTAAGCGTTCAAAATCTGCAAGAAAGCCTGAAAAAGGAGAAGCGATTGGTGCAAGATTAATCGTCAGTCGTGTACTGAGTGATGACACAGAACCCAAAGTATTGGCTGAATGGTATTTATTAACGAATGTTCCAGAGAGCGTACCTTGCTCACAGCTTGCATTATGGTATTGCTGGCGTTGGCAGATAGAGTCTTTCTTTAAGCTGTTAAAGACACAAGGTTTTGGTTTGGAAGATTGGCAGCAAGAAACAGGTGAAGCGATTGCTAAACGGTTGGCGGTGGTTTGCTGTGCGTGTGTGACCGTATGGGAAATGAGGCACGCGACTGAGTCTGAGCCGTTAAAAATGCTGCTAGTCCGTTTAAGTGGCCGACAGATGAAGCATGGTGTGAAAATCACGGACTCTGCTTTATTAGTCGGCTTGTGGCAGTTCTTATCTGCCTTGGAGTTGCTCAGGTCGTATCAACCTGAACAACTATATGAAATGGCAAAAATGCTACCTCTTCACTTACAACATAGGTATCTAAAAAATGTGTAGATACCTTTGCCTAATAGGAGAGGGAACTTTCATCGCTATTTGTTTTTTATACCCAAAACAGTAGTCTTTTTAAACGACCTTATAAATTTCACTGCCTTGTGCTTTAAACTCTTCAGACTTTTGACTCATGCCTTGTGCTGCTTGAGCGTCTAAACTATCGGCATAGTCACGCACATCTTGAGTAATTTTCATTGAGCAGAATTTTGGCCCACACATCGAGCAAAAATGCGCGACTTTATGGGCTTCTTTGGGCAAAGTTTCATCATGGAAACTCCGTGCAGTATCAGGGTCTAAACTCAAATTAAATTGGTCTTGCCATCTAAATTCAAAACGAGCTTTTGACAAAGCATTATCCCGAATTTGAGCACCTGGATGACCTTTGGCTAAGTCCGCAGCATGGGCAGCAATTTTATAAGTAATAATACCGTCTTTAACGTCTTTTTTGTTGGGTAAGCCTAAATGCTCTTTGGGCGTGACATAACATAACATCGCCGTGCCATACCAACCAATCATCGCTGCACCAATTGCGGAGGTAATATGGTCGTAACCGGGTGCGATATCGGTGGTTAATGGCCCGAGTGTATAGAATGGTGCTTCGTGACACCATTTTAATTGTAAGTCCATGTTTTCTTTAATCATGTGCATTGGCACATGGCCAGGCCCTTCAATCATCACTTGTACATCATGTTGCCACGCAATTTGAGTTAATTCACCCAAGGTTTTTAATTCACCTAATTGCGCTTCGTCATTGGCATCCTGAATCGAACCCGGTCTTAAACCATCACCCAACGAAAACGACACATCATAAGCCTTCATAATTTGGCAAATTTCGTCAAAATGAGTATATAAAAAGTTTTCTTTATGATGTGCCAAACACCATTTGGCCATAATCGAACCACCACGCGAGACAATACCTGTTAAACGTTTGGCGGTCATCGGGATATAACGTAACAACACGCCTGCATGAATGGTAAAATAATCCACACCCTGCTCGGCTTGTTCAATGAGCGTATCGCGGAAGATTTCCCACGTTAAATTTTCAGCAATACCGTCAACTTTTTCTAAGGCTTGATAAATGGGGACTGTGCCAATGGGTACAGGTGAATTACGCAAAATCCATTCACGCGTTTCGTGGATATTTTTACCTGTCGATAAATCCATAATCGTGTCAGAACCCCAGCGAATTGCCCACGTCATTTTAGCGACTTCTTCTTCGATGGAAGAAACAAGGGCTGAATTACCAATATTACCGTTAATTTTTACCAAGAAGTTACGGCCAATAATCATGGGTTCTAATTCGGGATGGTTAATATTGGCAGGAATAATCGCCCGACCTAAAGCCACTTCTTGACGCACAAATTCGGGGGTAATTTCTTTGGGAATCGCTGCACCAAACGATTGGCCTTCATGCTGATTTAATAATCCATTGGCGCGAGCTTCTTGCAGTTTTAGGTTTTCACGAATGGCAACAAATTCCATTTCTGGGGTAATAATGCCTTGTTTGGCATAGTGCATTTGCGTGACGTTTTTACCTGCCAAGGCACGGCGTGGCTGACGTAAATGACCAAAACGCAACGGGGCTAAGGCAATATCTTTTTCGCGCTGACGGCCATAAGAAGAACTTAAACCTTCTAAAACTTGCGTATCTTCGCGCTCAATAATCCAATTATCACGAATACCTGCCAAACCTTGACGAATATCAATGGTGATATTGGGGTCGGTATACGCCCCCGAAGTATCATACACCACGACAGGCAGATTTTTTTCGCCACCAAAACTGGTTGGGGTGTCATCTAAATGAATGGCACGCATTGGCACACGTATATCTGGACGTGAACCCTGCACATAAATTTTATGTGAAGCAGGTAATGGCTGAATAGCGGCGGTGTCAACTTGGGCGTTTTCGCTTAAAAAATGAGAGGTAGTCATAATAAAATAGGTACTCAACAGGATTAAACTTTGAGTTTTAAATCCATAAAAATAAACAATATGCGAAATATACCTTGCTTAGCTAGTAATGGATATAGCACAACAGTTTTCTAACATTAAAATCGGTTTAAAGACTTGCCTTATGTTTCAGAAAACAATAATCTCAGCTTTCATTTTCCATACTCGTCGGTATGTTGTTATGCGTTATATTCTTTCTATTCTTGCTTCTTTAACAATTGCTCAACAAAGTTATGCTTTAGATTTAGCACAAGCCTATGAACAAGCTTTAAAAAATGACCCTCAATGGGCAGCCACCACCAATCAATATTTAGCCGAAAAAGAAAAAGAACAACTCAGCTATGGGGCGTTATTACCTACAGTCGGTTTTTCGGGGTCAGTTAGCTATAATAAAGTTGAACCCGAATCTATTCCTAGTTATGACTATACAGGCCGTCAACTAGCAATTCAGGCGCGTCAAGGTTTGTATCGTGCTGATTTATGGAAAGCCTACGAAAAAGCCAAAATTTTAACCTCGGTAGCCGAAGCGGATTATCGTCACAAACAACAAGAGCAAGTATTAAGAGTCAGTGAAGCCTATTTTAATGTGTTACGCGCTCAAGAAACCTTAAGTTCTGCTAAGGCCGAAGAAGCGGCTTTAAAGCGTCAATTAGAACAGGCTCAAAAACGTTTTGATGTGGGTTTGATTGCAAAAACAGATGTTTTTGAAGCTCAAGCGCAACTTGATGCCGCTGTTGCTGCCCGTATTAGCCAAGAAGTCGGTTTGGCAAGCTCACAAGAAGCCTTAGCAGGTATTCTTGGCAGTGATGCAGGCCAATTAAGCGCGTTAAGAGACGACTTTATTGTTACGCCACCCCAACCCAACAATGCAGATGAGTGGGTTAAATTGGCACACGAAAAAAATCCACAATTAGCAACCGCTCGTTTTAATCAACAAGTAGCCGAAAAAGCCGTTGAAGAACAACGTGCGGGTTATAGACCAACGATTGATTTTGTGGCTTCTATTAGTGATCGTGATAATGGCAGTAGTCCACAAACCTCTAACCAAAACTCACAAGCTTTGTCGGCAGGCATCGAGATGCAGTGGCCAATTTATACAGGTGGTCGGACAGGCTCAGCTATCAAACAGGCCAGTTATGGCCGTGATGCCGCTCGTGACCAAGTAACTTCTGTAACACGCCAATTAACGACTCAGGCACGCACAGCCTTTTTAAATGTCTCTGCCGATAGCTACCGTGTTTCTGCTCGTCAACAAGCCGTTAAATCTGCCGAAGCTGCCTTAGCAGCGACCAAAGCAGGTTATGATGTGGGTACACGCAATATTGTTGATGTGTTATTAGCAGAACGTAATGTCTATGCAGCCAAACGTGACTATGCAAATGCTCGTTATGACTATGTGATTAACACGGTTAAATTACGTGCTTCTAGTGGTCAGTTAGGTGAGATGGATATTAAAGAGTTAAATGGCTGGTTAAATAAATAATAAAAAAGGGCTTTAAAGCCCTTTTTTATTAATCATGATCGTGGTGATGATGTTTGTGGTGGTTTTTATTCCAACCTTTATGTTTGCCATGATTATGTTTATGCTTACTTTCTTCACGTACATAAACAACACGCTCGACTGGCTGTCTTACTACAACTTTTTCTATGGGTTGTTGTACAACGACTTTTTCTTTGACAACTGTCGTTGATTTTTGCTGATTTGAACCAATCGCTGCACCTGTTGCACCACCAATAGCAGCCCCCACAATAGCACCATTACGACCATTAATATCTTGGCCAATAGCTGCACCAATTGCACCACCGACCGCTCCACCTACCACAGCACCTGTATCACCTGCCATGGTTTGGCCACTTATTACTAAACTTAATACTAAGCTAGCTAATATTGCTGTTGTTTTCATCGTCTTCACCTTTGAAAATATCCAATCAGTGACTGAAACATAGCCAAGCACGAGATGCTCGACTAGAAACATTTTGCAATATTTAAGGGAGAATGCGTAACTTAATTGATGATTTTGTAAGCAGAATTAGGCAGGGTTCACAAAAACCGAAGTTTCGATAACATAGCAGATACATTTTAAATTTAAAAATTTGATCGTAAACCAAGCAAAATCGAAGTAATTTCGCCCGTTTAGGACTGATGCGATTGCTGTTTTTGCTCATATTACAACCGCTGTTAACGGCTTTATGCTGACAAAACACATCAGCAATGCGTCAGTCTTGGGTGCTCAGGTGTGGCTCAAATTTACGCCAATCACGCCCACCACAATCAAACTGGTAAAAAATAGTTTGCTGGCACTATAAACCTCATTTAGCCAAAAAAAAGCAATTAAATTAGATAGGGTTAAAACCGTACCTGTGGTAACAGACGAGGCAAATCCCATGTCAAAATATTTAAGCACTTTCGACCATGTAACAAATGCGGCCGTATATGAGGCTAATGCAAAAGCCAATAACCAGATTTTTTCTTGTTGGCTACAGTGAAGAATTATTACAAATCAAACTGGATAATCAAACACAATCAATTCCTGTTATCGTTCTTGCTCAGAGCCAGGCTAATTTAAATGAAATAACAGTAAGTGTTATTAAGAAAATGATTACCATAAAGAATGGAAATTTAACTTTTAATA
>NZ_CALETI010000206.1 GCF_937920075.1 uncultured Agitococcus sp. | reverse complement strand
CTTAAAACATGGTGAGCAATGGGTTGCCCAAAAACAAAAAGTTATTTGGGAGTAAATTTAACGCATTCAATTTAATGTGTTAAAAATATAAACTAAGGGGCAATTATTTTGCCCCTTAGTTTTTTAGGAATATGACATGTTAAGGAGTTTATGGGTTATTGGATTATGGTTGTTGATAGCAATAGCCCAAGCCTCTCAACCGCCAACATTTTCCCAAATCCAACAACAATGGCAATCTTCTTATGGCCGCTTATTAGATCGACATGGCCAAGTATTAGCTTATCAACGTCTTAATAAACAACAACATCGCTTTGAATGGACGCCATTAGAAGAAGTATCACCTGCGTTAATTGATGCTTTGTTATTTGTCGAAGATCGTGATTTTTATCGTCATCATGGTGTCGATTGGGGGGCGGTGAGCCGTTCGGCAGTCAGCTATGTAACAGGGCAAAAAGCGCGTGGTGCAAGCACCTTAACCATGCAATTAACCGCGATGCTTGACCCTAAGTTATCATGGCAAACAGGTGGTCGTAGTCTTAAACGTAAATGGCAACAACTACAAGCCGCGCGTCAGCTCGAAAAAACATGGACAAAAGCACAAATCCTTGAAGCCTATATCAATTTAATGGTGTGGCGTGGCGATTTACAAGGTGTCAGCACTGCTAGTTTGGCCTTGTTTGGCAAATGGCCGCGTGGTTTAAACAAAGAAGAAAGCATTTTATTAGTCAGTTTGTTGGCAGCACCTAATGCCAGTATTCAACGGATTGCCGATCGTGCTTGTGTGTTAATCAATGCTGGTTATCAAGCCGATTGCCAAGAGGTCAAAGAATTAGCTTTTCAACAACTCAGCCAACGGCGTTTACCTATAGAGCAACGTGCTGATAGTTTAAGTTTGGCCGCACGTTTATTAACCCAAGCCAATCAAATTTATCAAACTAGCCTAGATAAAAACTTACAAGACTTTAGTTATCAAGCCTTACGTAGCCAGTTAGCCTCATTAGCTGCACAAAAAGCCAATGCAGGGGCAGTATTGGTACTCAATAATCAAACAGGTGAAGTGTTGGCTTATGTGGCAAATAGTGGTTTGGTTGAAGATAAAGTTTGGGTGGACGGAATTTATGCGCCACGCCAAGCAGGTTCAACACTCAAGCCTTTTTTGTATGGTTTGGCGTTTGAAAATAACTTATTAACGGCTGCTTCTGTGTTAGATGACCAAGCCTTAAATATCAGCACCGAACAAGGTTTATATGTGCCACAAAATTACGAAAAAGACTTTAAAGGCGCAGTGATTGCCCGCCGTGCTTTAGCCAGTTCATTAAATATTCCCGCCGTATTAACACTCAATAAAGTTGGTTTAGAAAATTTTTGGAAGATGCTCAATGAACTTGGTTTTTTGTTGGAGCAACAAGCCGATTATTATGGCAATGCCTTAGCCTTGGGTGGCGCAGATATTAATGTGTGGCAATTAGCCAATGCCTATCGTGCCTTAGCCAATCAAGGACAATTTAGCGAGGCAACTTTAGAATTATCCCCTCCAACCAGTCCAACAAAAACGATTTTATCGCCTCAAGCCAGTTTTATTGTGGCAGATATTCTGAGTGATCGAAATGCACGCAGTTTAACCTTTGGTTATGAAAATCCATTAGCCACGCCATTTTGGTCGGCGGTAAAAACAGGAACCAGTAAAGATATGCGTGATAACTGGTGTGTGGGGTTTTCAAGGCGATTTACGGTGGCGGTGTGGGTGGGCAATATGCAAGGTTTGCCAATGCGTGATGTGTCGGGAATGACAGGTGCAGCACCCGTTTGGCAAATGGTGATGAATTATTTAGAAGCAGGTGCGGGACAATCATTTGCACCACAGCCCCCTAAAGGTGTACATCAACAATCGGTTGAGTTTGAAGGCTTTGCTCAGCCCAATTATCAAGAATGGTTTATTGATGGCACTGAACAGACAAAAGTCAGTTATTGGCCAAATAATGTTCCTGAAATGGTTTATCCTGTTACTAACACGATTATTGCCTTAGACCCTGATATGCCCAAAATTTATCAAAAAGTGTTTTTTAAAGCAAAAACAGGGGGCGAGCAGTTGAGCTTTTGGTTAAACGATCAGCACTTGGCCTCAGCTCAACAAGAGTATGGGTGGCAACCAAAACGTGGTCGTTATCTATTACAACTCAAGAATTTACAAGGTCAAGTACGCGCACAAGTGCGTTTTGAAGTGCGTGGTAAAGAAAATGGTCAATAATTAGAAGATTGGTTTTGTAAGTCTATATTTATTGTCCGACAAAACCGTGATTTTAATTTATAATTCGTGCTAGTTTTGCAAATTAAGTAGTTATTATTTCTGTATGTGATGCTTAAAAAGCCACAATTCTCTTTATCCCAACCTTAAAGTTCTCTAATGAGTAAGTATCTATACTCTAAAGGAATCTTCCTATGAGTTTAAAAGACTCTTTTATTAAGCCAGAATGGCCAGCACCAACCAATGTTTGTGCAGTGGTAACGACACGTATAGGTGGTTGTAGTGACGCTCCCTATGATAGTTTTAATTTGGCCTTTCATGTGGGTGATGAGCCAAGCAAAGTTGTAGAAAATCGTCGTAAGTTATTAATTGCCTTAAATGAAATTGCCCCTTGTGGCCCACCTCAATGGTTGCAACAAGTACATGGAACGGACGTGGTAGATGCATTTAGTGAGCCTAAACGCCGCGCCCAAACTGTACCCGAAGCCGATGCAGTGACTACCACTCAACGTGGTTTGCCTTGTGTGGTGATGACCGCTGATTGTTTGCCAGTATTCTTTTGTGATCAAAGTGGCCATCGTGTTGCCGTCGCTCATGCAGGTTGGCGTGGTTTGTCCAATGGTATTTTAGAAAATACTTTGGCAAAATTTCTTAATCCTGCGGAAGTGATGTGTTGGCTAGGGCCTGCCATTGGTACAACAGCGTTTGAAGTCGGTTCTGATGTGCGAGATGCGTTTTTGCGTGTTGATCCTGCCGCCGAAAGTGCATTTACCGTTAAAGCCAATGGTAAATATTTAGCAGATATTTATGATTTAGCCCGTCAACGTTTAATGAAAGCAGGTATTGGGATGATTAGTGGTGGTAATTTATGTACTGTCACCGATCAAGAAAGATTTTTTTCTTATCGTCGAGAGCAAACAACAGGACGTATGGCCTCAGTTATTTGGTTAGCATAATGGCAAAAAATATTGTTATCGTTTATCACAGTGGTTATGGCCATACCGCCAAATTAGCCGAATATATTGCTTTGGGCATTAGCCAAATTGCCGATGTAGATAGCTATTTGTTATCGGTTGATAATATTGATTGGCAAGTGTTAGCCAATGCCGATGCGATTATTTTTGGTTGTCCAACTTATATGGGCTGTGTTTCAGCTCCCTTTAAAACTTTTATGGATGACACCTCAAAGGTGTGGTTAGAGCAAAGTTGGCAAGGAAAATTAGCCGCAGGTTTCACCAATTCTGGCGGATTAAGTGGCGACAAACTGGCAGTTTTGCAACAAATTCAATTATTTGCTATGCAGCATGGAATGTTGTGGGCAGGAATGCCGTTGATGCCAACGGGTACACAACCTGAAGATTTAAACCGTATGGGCAGTTATATGGGCTTAATGGCGCAATCTGATAGCGCACCTGTTGATGTGACCCCGCCGATTGGTGATTTAAGAACGGCCGAATGGTTTGGTCAGCATATTGCCAAAACTGTGCAGCGAATAATAAATTAGGCTATGATTATCAGAGGCTAGCTACTAAAAAGAGGGATAACACCTCATGTATGAGCAACCGCAACATTTGCCATTCCTGCAAGCTATTGCTTGGCAGCATTCTGCTTTGACTGCGTTAACAGAAGATGAAATCTTGTCTCTTTATGAACGTGGTTGGCATTATCGGGGTGTTTTAGCAGATTTAACAGGTGAAGAGTTGGCGTTTGTGCAAAAGTTAGCAACTGACAAAAAATCATGGATTGTTATTGATGTTTGCCCTTGAATTTCATCAAAAAATCTCACAAGTATTGTTAGCTTTAAACGTAGACTTTTTTCAAAAAGCTTCTGCCTACTTTGGTGGCGGTACCTTACTTGCCTTAGCGTATAACGAATATCGTTGGAGTAAAGATATAGATTTTGTTTGTCCTGTCGGTGAACATTATCGGTATTTACGCAGCAAAATAATGGAAGAAGGTTATCAAGCGATTTTTCAAAGCGTTCAAGGCATACAATTACCTAGAGAAATTAAAGCCGATCAATATGGTATTAGATTTCCTGTGGTGATAGATAACACCTTGATAAAGTTTGAGATTATTGCTGAAGCGCGTATCCATTTAGAATCACCCGTTTATTTAAATTGGTTAAATATCCCTTGTTTGAGTTTTGTTGATCGTTGTTGTGAAAAATTATTGGCTAATGCAGATCGGTGGAATGATACGGCTGTAGAGTCAAGAGATTTAATAGATTTGGCCATGCTAAGGTTAGCATCTCATATTCCACAATTGGCTTTTGATAAAGCGGAAGCAGCGTATGATGTAAAAAAGCCTTTGTTTCGGGCGTTAAATAATTTTCAACAAAAACCAGAATATCGTCAAAAATGTTTTGATGCTTTGCACATCAGTAAAAAAGCATTAATTATTGATGGGATAGATGCGTTAGCTTTAGATTTAGGATTATTAGCTACCCAGCGCACAGAGCAAGAAATGCATTTAGATGAATACGGCTTACCAAGAGACATGACATGATTACGCATTTAACCATTACCGATTTTCAACCACAAGCCACGGATATTATTTGGGATGTACGTGATGCCAAAGCCTATGCCGAAGGCCATTGGCAGCCAGCCCAACATCAAGCGTTAGAGAGTACTAAAAATCACGGTTAATCATCACACTGCCCCAAATTAAATCACGATGACCGTGACCTTGTTTTAGTTCAGCACTTTGATAACGCCAGACCCAACTCAAACGGTAGTGTTCACTCACTTGTTTGGTAACACCTAACCACGATTCGACTAAGACAGGCTCAACATCATTTTGTGGATAAGTAAATTCACTGTCTCTAAATTGACCTTGTAAAAAAGCATTATAAGCACGTACCCGCACTTTTGCGCCTGCCCATAAATATAACTCAGGTTGGCGATAACGATACTGGTCAGGTAAACCAACACTGGGTTGGGCAAAATATTCAGCACGATCTGGGGTAAAACTCCACCATGGGCTGCTAATGCGTCCCCAACGTACCGAAACTGCACTATTACCTTCGGTTAAAAAACCGATGCTGGCTTCACAAGATTGTTTAATCTCCAAGTTAGCTTGTTTGTACCATAAGCGTTGATGGGCATAACTGTATTTAAAAGTCAGCTCACCACCTTTGGCAATTTGATGTTGCCAACCTTGTGGCGGTTCAGAGCCTGTCAGTTGATGAATGCCTTCTTGTAGCAATTGTGCTGCTCTAGTTCCCAAAATCCCTACCGTTAAGGTAGTTTGATTAGCGGTATTGTCATTCAACACCTGTAATTGAGAATTTGCTAAATAGATTAAACTGGCATAAGGACGGTCATCGTTGACAATCTGTGCTTGTTGAATATCTTCTGGTGAGAAAGCAGCCACACCAATTTGTAAACTATGCAAATGCAAACTATCAGGATGTTCAATGCCCAAGCCTTGATTAACGGCACTTAACACACCATTAACTGAAACAGGCCAGTCTTTGACACGTTGACCCGCAAAAGTCATATTTAATCCACCTGTATAATCCCGATCTTGCTTGTGTGGGGTAAACAAATCATTGTCGAGATTAAGCGACCAACCACTATCATTAGGCTCTAGTCCTAGCTGATTGTTATTATTGTTGTCGCTATGGGCAGATGTTGAAACAAGCGCTAAAGATAATGAGGCCGCAGCCAAAATAAGCCGCATAATACACCTCATAAGCATTTTTAACCGAGTAAAATAGTCAAGATTTATTGATATTTTAATCAAAGAATATGTACTATCAAGTACACAAAAAGAAATACACTATTGCATAAAATGAAACAATCAGAGATTTTCATTAAGTAACTATGCGGATAAGTAAGATTTAGTAGAGATAGCCTGTTAAAAATGTATCTAAATGGGCAGCCTTTGTTTGTTTTCAAGTGCTCAAGTTGGTTTATGAAAAAAGAAAAATTTGCGTCTTGAAATACTTTAGCTATACCTCATAACTAAAACATAACCTTAAATTTTATGTGTGAATGAGGAAACATCATGCGTTTTGATCGTTTTACTGCCAAATTACAACAAGCATTAGCTGAGGCTCAATCGTTAGCGGTAGGTAAAGACCATACTACGATTGATGCTGTGCATTTATTATTAGCCTTTATTCAGCAACAAGGTGGCTCGATTAAATCGTTATTAACGCAATCAGGCGTGAATATGGCGAGCTTAGATAAAAAGTTGAATGAATTATTAGAACGTGCGGCGACGGTTAATAAGCCAACAGGTGATGTGCAAATTGGCCAAGAGTTACAGCGTGTGTTTAATTTGGCTGATAAATTAGCTCAACAACGCCAAGACCAATTTATTGCCAGTGAGTTGGTATTGTTGGCGATGATTGAGCAGGGTAGCGACACCGCCAAAGCCTTACAACAAGCAGGCTTAAACAAACAACAACTCCAACAAGCGATTCAACAATTACGCGGAGATAGTCCTGTGACTGATAGTAATGCCGAAGACAATCGTCAAGCTTTAAGCAAATATACCATTGATTTAACCGAACGCGCTGCCAAAGGCAAATTAGACCCTGTCATTGGTCGTGATGACGAAATTCGCCGCACCATTCAAGTGTTGGCACGGCGTACCAAAAACAATCCTGTGTTAATTGGTGAACCCGGTGTGGGTAAAACCGCGATTGTTGAAGGTTTAGCACAACGTATTATTAATGGTGAAGTGCCAGAAGGCTTACGCAATAAAAAAGTGTTGTCTTTAGACATGGGCGCATTGATTGCAGGTGCAAAATTTAGAGGTGAATTTGAAGAACGTCTAAAAGCGGTGCTGAATGACTTGGCCAAACAAGAAGGCAATATTATTTTATTTATTGATGAGTTGCACACGATGGTGGGTGCAGGTAAAGCTGATGGCGCGATGGATGCAGGCAATATGCTCAAGCCTGCTTTAGCGCGTGGTGAGCTGCATTGTGTCGGTGCAACAACTTTAGATGAGTATCGTCAATATGTCGAAAAAGATGCCGCTTTAGAACGTCGTTTCCAAAAAGTATTGGTTGATGAGCCGAGTGTGACCGATACCATTGCCATTTTACGTGGCCTAAAAGAGCGTTATGAGTTGCATCATGGTGTGGATATTACTGACCCTGCGATTATTGCCGCAGCAAAAATGTCACATCGTTATATCACTGATCGTAAGTTACCAGATAAAGCCATTGATTTAATTGATGAAGCGGCTTCACGGATTCGGATGGAAATGGACTCCAAACCCGAAGTGATGGATAAACTCGACCGCCGTATTATTCAATTAAAAATGGAGCGTGAAGCCTTAAAACAAGAGGAAGATAAAGCCTCAAAAGTGCAGTTAGAGTTAGTTGAAGGCCAAATTCAAAAGCTAGAGCGAGAATATGCCGACCTTAACGAAATTTGGCAGGCGGAAAAAGCCAGTGTTAAAGGCTCACAAAACATTAAAGAAGAATTGGAAAAAGCCAAGTTTGCCTTTGAGCAAGCTCAACGTAAAGGCGACACCAATGAAATGGCACGCCTTAAATATGGGGTGATTCCTGATTTGGAAAAGCAACTTAATCAAGCCGATGATGCCGAGCAAAGCACACATCAACTATTGAGAAATAAAGTCACTGATGTAGAAATTGCCGAAGTCGTTTCCAAAGCAACAGGCATTCCTGTGGCTAAAATGATGGAAGGTGACCGCGAAAAATTATTGCGTATGGAAGAAGCTTTACATCAGCGCGTTGTTGGCCAACATGAAGCCGTCGAAGCGGTATCTAATGCGGTACGTCGTGCGCGTGCGGGCTTGTCTGACCCCAATCGCCCTAGTGGTTCTTTCTTATTTTTAGGGCCAACTGGTGTCGGTAAAACTGAGTTATGTAAGGCATTAGCGAATTTCTTGTTTGATACTGATGATGCGATGATTCGGATTGATATGTCTGAGTTTATGGAAAAACACAGTGTGTCACGCTTAATTGGTGCGCCACCAGGTTATGTCGGTTATGAAGAGGGCGGTTATTTAACCGAAGCGGTGCGTCGCAAGCCATATTCCGTGGTGTTGTTGGATGAAGTGGAAAAAGCCCATCCCGATGTCTTTAATATTTTATTGCAAGTGTTAGAAGATGGGCGTTTAACCGATGGTCAAGGTCGTACGGTAGATTTCAAAAATACCGTGATTATTATGACCTCTAACTTAGGCTCAGAAGTGATTCGCCATTTAAGTGAAGACAAACAATATGACCAAATTAAATTAGCGGTATTGGAGGTCGTTGGCAAACATTTCCGCCCTGAATTTATTAATCGTATTGATGAGATGGTGGTATTTCATCCTTTGCAGGAAAGTCAAATTCGTGGTATTGCTGAAATTCAATTAGATAGATTACGTTCACGTTTAGCCGAACGTGACTTAAAAATTGAACTGAGTGAAGCGGCGATGGAGCAAATGGTGGTTGCAGGTTATGACCCTGTGTATGGCGCACGTCCGTTAAAACGTGCTATTCAAACAGGTTTAGAAAACCCCTTAGCCCAACGTTTGTTAGCAGGCGAGTTTGTGTCTGGTGATACCATTTTGGTAGATGTTGAACATAGCCAATTAGTGTTTCATAAACAGCGTTTACATTAAATAGTTATGGGTAGAGGGCTAAAATTAGACCTCACCCTAGCTCTCTCCTAATAGGAAATCTGTCAAGTTTATAAAAAGACGGCTAACACTAACGATATATCTTGTTTAAAAAGATATATCTTGGTGTGGTTAGTTTAGGAATTAATCATAAGCCATTTCAGCGGCCATTTTTAAGGCGGCTAATAAACTACCTACCTTGGCTTGGCCTGTTCCAGCTAAGTTTAAGGCTGTGCCATGATCAACAGAGGTACGAATAATAGGTAAACCTAAAGTGATATTCACTGCTTCGCCAAAGCCTTTCGTTTTTAGCACAGGTAAACCTTGGTCATGATACATGGCCAAAACTGCATCACATTGGGCTAAGTTTTCGGAGGTAAATAAGGTATCAGCAGGTAAAGCATCCGAGACATTAAAACCTTCAGCGCGTAATTCTGCTAAGGTTGGATTAATGATGTCAATTTCTTCACGCCCTAAATAGCCATTTTCACCCGCATGAGGATTTAAACCAGTGACTAATAAACGTGGGGATTCAATGCCAAAATGACGCTGTAGGTCTTGATGAGTAATACGAATGACTTGTTTGAGAAGTTCAGAGGTAATAGCATCAGGTACTTGGCGCAAGGGTAGGTGAGTGGTGGCCAAGGCAACTTTTAAATCAGGACAGGCCAACATCATTACCACTTTATCCACGCCACAGAGTTCTTGTAAAAACTCAGTATGGCCGCTAAAAGCAATACCTGCTTCGTTAATCACCGATTTTTGTACAGGTGCAGTGACCATGCCAGCAGCAACACCATCTAAACAGGCATTAGCGGCGCGTTCTAACATTTCTAACACATAATCACTGTTTGTAGGATTAAGCTTGCCCGTAATAACACGGTCTCTTAATGGGATTGGCCAGACTTTCAGGCAACCTTTGGCAGGAGCTGTCCATTCATCACCAAATTCATAATAGTCAATATCTAGTTCAACGCCTAATTTGAGTGCGCGTTGCATGAGTAACGTAGGGTCAGCTAAAACAACAAAAGGAGTGTTTAAATCTAGCTGTGCTAATTCAATACATAAATCAACACCAATACCAGCAGGCTCACCTGATGTGACTAATAATGGTTTCATGGTGTATTGCTCTCGCTTTGACCTTTGATTTGCACAAAAGCTTCGGAACGTAATTCACGTAGCCATGCACTTTTTTCTTCTTCAAATTGACGTGAATATAAGGCTTGGCGAGCTAAATTACGTTTATATTGATTGCTAAAGTCTTGGTCACGTTCATCTAAAACTTGCAAAATATGCCAGCCAAATTGACTTTCGAATACAGGGCTAATGTCCTTAATGGCGGTTTTGAACATCATTTCTTCAAAGCTGGGCACCATTTCTCCTGTCCCTACCCAATTCAAATCTCCACCACTCCGTGCAGAGACTGCATCTTCGGAGTAGGTTTTAGCCAGTTCGGCAAAATCAGCACCTTTTACCAAACGTTCGCGTAAATCATCTGCTTTTTGTTTAGCATCTTCTAGACTCAAAATTTCTGAAGGCTTAATCAGAATATGACGCACATGTCGCTGTTTAACGACCATTTGTTGTGCGCCACGTTTATCAATTACGGTGACAATGTGATAACCAGCAGGGCTTTGGATGATGTCTGAAAATTGGCTACGTTGTAGTTTGTCAGCAACATCTGTAAACAAAGAGGGAAGTTGTGCGCTTTTACGCCAGCCTAAATCACCACCTTGTAGAGCATCATCGGCATTAGAATATTCGGTGACAACGGTAAAAAAGGGCTTGCCTGTTTGGAGTTCTTTTAATGCTTTTTCGGCTTTGTTTTTGGCTTCTACCCATTGTTTAGGTGAGGCTTCGCTTGCCACATTGATGGTTAAATGTGCCAAACGGTATTCAGTTTCGAGAGCAATCGCACTTTGTGGAGAGGCCAAAAAATTATCAATATCTTGCTCAGTAATACGCACTCTATCGCCAACACGTTTGTTGCGTAGACGACTAATCATCATTTCTTGACGAATTTGTTCTCGTACCTCTTGATAAGTTCCCGCTTTTTCGCTTTCTAATTTGGTACGAAAATCCGCTAAAGACAAACCACTTTGAGCAGCAACATCATTTAAGTAAGCGTTTAGACTGTTGTCATCAATTCTTACCCCTGCGCGTTCAGCTTGAGACAATTGAATTCTTTGTATGATTAATTGTTCAAGTACTTGTTTTTTTAATACATCTTCAGGTGGCAAACCTTGTTGACGATTACGATATTGAAAACGAATATCTGTTAAACGTTGCTCGAGTTCACTGTTTAAAACCACATCTTCATCAACAACCGCAGCAATGGTATCGAGCGGAGTAGAAGCAGCATAACTAAATAAAGGGCTTAATAATAAAGGAAGTAATAAAAAGTGACGCATAAATAATCAATGTCTCGTTAATTTCTTTTGAGTGGGTTTTGTTGCTCTAACAATTGGCTATAACCAAATACACGGTTTTTTAATAAATCGCGCGCACCGCTAGATAAACCTGCTAAACCTTTTAAACTGAGTTCAATAAAAAAAGCATTACGTTGACGATCAGCAGAGCTATTATTGTCAACATCGGCTAAAAATTGACGACGGTATAAAGAAACTTGCCAACAGCACGCTTCATAACTTGCGCCAATTAAGGCTTCAGGTGTTTCTTTATTTAATAAGTCATATTGCCATAAGCCCATCAATTGCCAACGTTCATTGAGCGGTTGCACAAAGGATAGATTGGTTTGACGCAGCTCTTTTTGATTAAGAGCTTGGACTTCTCGCCTAAAACTATAACCAACATTAAATAAGCGCGTGTAGTTATTCGGTAAATAATGTAATTGCACACCAAATTGAGATAAATCACCATCCGCAGTCCACAAACCATCAGCCGTGCTTGTCCATTCCTCATTAAAGTTTGCGGCTAATTCACCCACTAAACCCGATGAAGAGGCTGTTGCTGTTGGATCTGTGGCATTGAGTTGTACTTTGCGATCACGAAAGTAAAATACTTCACCTAAAGAGGCTCGAAATCGCTCAATACCTGTATCGGTGTTGCTCCAACGGGAGCTGATACCGACAGACAGTTGATTAGCATCTTCTAAACGATCACCACCCGAAAACCGTCGTGAACGAAATAGTTGGGCATAACTAAAGGTGGTGGTGGCGGTATCAAAATTAGGCAATGTTGTTTGATTATGATAAGGGGAAAAGCTATACAAAAAGTGCGGTTCTAAGGTTTGCAAAAAGTTCTTATTTTCACGCTCAAAAATCACATGACTTTCTAAATTAAACGTTGCCGCATTAATACTGGTTAAGGTGTCGATTTGATCTTCTAAACGATAAGCTAATTGGCGTAAGCCAATGCTGGGTTTAACAAAGCCCCATGCTTGACGATATTCATAACTAAATTCAGGTTCAAATCGCCAACGAAAACCATTGAGTTCTTTGCCACTGCCATCGTCAATATTACGTTGAAAATGCGTCAACTCGCTAATTAAGGTGCTGCTAATGGGAGTAGGGTTAGGAATGGTTGCGGTTAAATATAGCTGGGGCAAACGAGCATAGGGTTTGTCTTTATCTAATAAGGCAGAGTCAATGGTTTGATAACCTTGTACACGCACTAAGCCTGACCAATTATTGCCCCAATAATTAAATTCAGCACTACGCTCTTGGTGAGTGGTATTACTTTGGGTTAAATCTGTGCCTAAATCAGTAAAATAATTACTGTCAGAGACATAGTTAACATTACTACTTAATTGCCAATTATTGGGTTTGTAACGATGTTGCCACGCAAGACGTTTACGGTCTTGATGACTGTATAATTTATCGCTAGGCAAATAAGCACCATTAATAATGCCTTCACCCCAATTATAAGTTAAATAACGAAATTCATTTTCGGCCATTACTCCACGTTTAGATAACAAACGCGGAGTAAACGTTGCATCATAATTAGGAGCAATATTCCAATAAATGGGTTGAGCAAAATCTAAGCCACCATCATTCGTAGAGCCAAAGTGTGGAATGAGTAAGCCACTCATGCGCCGATTATCAATCGGGAATTTAAAATAGGGTAAATAGGCTATTGGCACATCTTGAATGTAAAGTGTCGCATTTTTAATCGTACCAAGCCCTTCATTTTGATCTAAGCGTAAATCACGTGCCGAAAAATACCAAACACGATTATCTGGTTCACAGGTAGAGTATTCACCTGTTGCAATAGTGACAACGCCATCATCATTTCGTTGAATTTGTTTAGCTTTACCATGTGCATTTAAAAAAGTGGAAACAAATTCACTTTGTTCAATATAGGCCTGTTTACTGGTGATATCAATTTGGGCTTTTTCGCCAGTCATCACCAAGCCAGCTTCGGCAATTAAAATATTACCATTAAATTGACCAGTATTTTGGTCTTTAGATAGCTCAGCATCATCCGCCAAAATAAAACGATTTTTTTGGCTAATTTTGACATCACCATTAAGATGTGATGCACCTTCGGGATTGTAATAAACCCAAGCGGCTAAGGCTTCAACAGGTTCATCGGCAAAATTGGGTTTGCTATATTGTTTGTTTTTAGGTGCAGGAATAGGGGTTAACCATGCCCCATGACACGCTTTATTGATTTCTGGACGTTCTTCTTTGGGTAATTCTGCAATAAAATCACGTGTCGCCCAACCCAGTCGGCGATAATTAATACTGTCATCTGCCCAATTTAAGGCAGGTAATAAGCAAAAAAAAGCAAATAAATGGCGTGCAGACATCAGTGACAACTTGGGTAAATAACAAAGCTGCGCGATAATAAAAAAATTTTTCTCTTTCAGCTACGAGTTTTTGTAATGGAACATTGCAACACGAACGATTCTCGACAAAAAAACCTTTATCAATGGGCAAGTTTGTATTTACAACAGCACACCTCACATCAAGCACAAAGTATTTCCATGGTCTCGGGTGATGCCAGTTTTCGCCGTTATTTTCGTATTCATCATGCTCAGGGCACTTATATTGCCGTTGATGCACCGCCACAAACCGAAAACTCACGTGCATTTGTGGCTATAGCTCAAGCATTATTTCAACAAGGGGTCTCTGTACCAGAAGTGATTGCTTACGATTTTGAGCAGGGCTTTATGTTGTTAAGTGATTTGGGCGATACGCTATTAAGACCGTGTTTAACCGAACAAACCGTTGATGGTTTATATCAACAAGCGATGCGTGAAATTTTAGTCATGCAGCAAAGTCCATCACCTGAAAACTATCCCATTCCACCTTACGATCAAACGCGCTTATTGTTTGAAATGAGTTTGTTTAAAGATTGGTTTGTGGCGCAATACTTGGCCTTGTCATTAACGCCTGAAGAAATCAAAGTGATAGATGATACCTGTCAACAAGTTGCCACCGCCATTGCTGAACAACCGACAGTGTTTGTACACCGTGATTATCACTCACGTAATTTAATGTTATTGGCTAATGGCAAACTGGGTGTGATTGACTTTCAAGATGCGTTAATGGGAGCAATTACTTACGACTTAGTCTCTTTATTGCGTGATGCTTATGTAGAATGGCCAAATCAGCAAGTTGTCGCGTGGGTTGAAGATTTTAGACAATTATTAGTTGCACAAGGGCGATTAAACAATATTAATCAACAACAATTTTTAACATGGTTTGATTGGATGGGCGCACAACGCCATCTTAAAGTTTTGGGTATTTTTGCGCGTTTGAGTATTCGTGATGGCAAACATGGTTATTTAAACGATATGCCTTTGGTGTTTAAATATTTATTAAATGAAATCAAAGACTACCCTGAATTTAATGCTTTAAACCAGTTATTAATTAGCAAAATCCTGCCCAGTTATTTAGCCAAAAATCCACAAGCAGCAGCAATGTTAGGGGAATTTGTACAATGAAAGCGATGATTTTAGCTGCTGGTTTAGGCAATCGTATGCGCCCCTTAACCTTAACAACACCAAAGCCTCTATTAGCTGTGGGAGGTAAACCCTTAATTGTTTGGCATATTGATGCCTTAAAAGCGGTAGGTATTACCGAATTAGTGATTAATACCGCATGGTTGGGGCATAAGCTGCACGAAGCTTTAGGCGATGGTTCGGCGTATGGTGTAAATATTCAGTGGTCAGATGAGCCAGAGCCTTTAGAAACCGCAGGTGGCATTCAGCAAGCATTACCCTTATTGGGCAATGAGCCATTTTTGCTAATTAATGGCGATATTTGGTTACGTTACGATTTTAAACGTTTAATCAATAAAGATTTAGGCCAACAGTTGGCGCATTTGGTGTTAGTCAATAATCCCCCACAACATCCCAAAGGTGATTTTGCATTTTGCAAAGATCAATCAAATAACTTAGTTTTGCCTGAAGGTGAAGAAAAATATACTTTTGCAGGGGTCAGTGTATTATCCCCGCAATTATTTGCCGATTTGCCCGCAGGTAAAGCCCCATTAGCCCCTTTGTTACGTCAGGCCATTGCTCAAGGTTTAGTCTCCGCAGAGCATCATGCAGGGGCATGGGTGGATGTGGGGACACCCGAACGTTTAGCGGATTTAGATCAATTAATTCTTTCTCAACATATTTAGCGAGTTTCACATGAAAGATTTCGTCATTGCTCCTTCGATTTTATCTGCTGATTTTGCCCGATTAGGCGCAGAAGTAGATGCCGTTTTAGCTGCAGGAGCAGACTGGGTACATTTTGATGTGATGGATAACCATTATGTTCCCAACCTCACTGTTGGGCCAATGGTCTGTAAAGCTTTACGCAAATATGGCGTCACAGCACCGATTGATGTGCATTTAATGGTCAGTCCTGTCGATAGAATTATTGGTGATTTTATTGAGGCAGGAGCAAGTTATATTACCTTCCATCCAGAAGCTTCTGATCATATTGATCGCTCTTTACAGTTAATTAAAAGCGGTGGTTGTAAGGCGGGTTTAGTATTTAATCCTGCAACGCCCTTGCATTATTTGGATTATGTGTTAGATAAAGTAGATATGGTGTTGTTAATGAGTGTCAACCCTGGTTTTGGCGGACAACAATTTATTGCCAAAACCATTGATAAAATTGCGCAAGCTCGACAAATTATTGATAACAGTGGTTTTGATATTCGTTTAGAAGTGGATGGTGGCGTCACGACCAAAAATATCCGCCAAATTGCCCAAGCAGGAGCAGACAGCTTTGTGGCAGGTTCGGCAATTTTTGGTGCAGAAAGTTATCAGCAAGCAATCAACACCATGCGTCAGGAGTTAGCTTTAGTGACTCGTTGACGCAAAAGGAAGGGGATTAAGCAACTACTCAAAAGAGGCTTAATCCCTAAAAGATATAGATGAATTTCTATATCTTCAGTGTGTTACATAATAATTAGCAAGGAATCATTTATGCAATTTAAAAAAATTGGCTTTACTCCCAAATTAGTGATTTTTGATTTAGATGGAACACTGGTTGATTCAGCCAGTGATATTCAACATGCTTTAAATAACGCGCTTTCGGAGTTAGGTTTAGAATCAGTGACTGAATATGATGTGCGTCGTTGGGTGGGACGCGGTGCATCACGTTTAGTCTCTTGTGTGTTAGAAGCTAAACATTATCGCAAAGAGTTGCACGATGATCTTTTGGCAGTGTTTATGCGTCATTATCAAGCAGAAGTATGTTTAAACAGTCAAGTGTATGAAGGTGTCGCTGAATTTATTGCAGCCTGTCAAAAGGAAAATATTAAATTAGCGTGTGTGACCAATAAACCCTACGCCCCTGCAAAAGATTTATTAGCGGCGTTAAATATTTTACAACCTTTTCAATTATTAGTCGGTGGCGATACCTTACCGCATAAAAAGCCACATCCTGAGCCATTTTTACATTGTTTACGTTATTTTGAAGTTTCAGCAAAAGATACCTTAGTGTTAGGTGATTCACGTAATGACGTTGAAGCTGCTTTAGCAGCGCATATTCCCTGTGTCGCGGTAAGCTATGGTTATAATCATGGTGAACCGATTGAAGCCTGTAAACCTGAATGGATCGTGGATTCATTGGTTGAGTTACTGTAATTCATGATCATGTGGCTACTAATATTTAGTAGCCATAACAACACATAATAGTTGATTATGCTCAGCACATAATTTAATGTTATTATTTCTTATGTCATTTTTTCTGTAGATTGGTTTAGCAACATGTTTTTACCCCTAAGTTGGCGATGGCGTATATAGCCTTAAATGCAAAATATTATCTAAATTAGCCAAAATATTAGGGTGTTTTTATGTTATCTCTTGAGCAATTCTCTGCCTTTGCCACGCAAGGCTATAATCGTATTCCTTTAGCATTACAACTTTTAGCCGATTTTGATACCCCATTATCGGTCTATGCCAAATTGGCCAATCAGCCATATACCTATTTATTTGAGTCTGTACATGGTGGTGAAAGATGGGGGCGTTATTCCATGATTGGTTTAGCGGCACAAAAACGTCTTGAGGTTCGTGGTCATACTGTACAACTCTATCAACAGCAACAATTGATAGATGAACAAACTTTAGATGATCCTTTAGCCTTCATCGAACAATATCAGCAACAATTTAAAGTGCCTGTTGTTGAAGGCTTGCCACGTTTTACAGGTGGTTTGGTGGGCTATTTTGCTTACGATACTGTCCGTTTGTTTGAAAAGAAACTTGCTAAAATTCAAAAGCCAGACCCGTTGAATGTGCCTGATATTCAGTTGATGTTGTCAGAAGAAGTGGTAGTTTTTGATAACCTAAAAGAAAGTGTCTTTATTATTGTTCATGTTGACCCACAACAACCCGATGCTTATCAACAAGGTGTACAACGTTTACAACAACTTGCTTTGCAGCTGCAACAAAATAATGTTTGTTTGCCAACATATGTAGAAACATCAACCCCCATCAGTGAGGCGGATTTTGTTTCTAGTTTTGGTCAAGATGCATTTAAAGCAGGCGTTGAGCGCGTTAAGGAATACATTTTGGCGGGTGATGTGATGCAAGTTGTGCCATCACAACGCATGACCGTCGCCTTTAAGCATTCGCCATTAGCCTTATATCGTGCTTTGCGTCATCTTAATCCCTCACCTTATATGTATTTTGTCAATTGTGGTGATAGCCATATTGTCGGTTCTAGCCCTGAAATCTTGGCACGTGTACAAGAGGGCAAAGTCACAGTACGACCAATTGCAGGCACTCGTCCACGTGGTAAAACACCTGAGCTCGATAATGCCTTGGCTCAAGAGTTGTTATCTGATCCTAAAGAAATTGCTGAACATTTGATGTTGATTGATTTAGGACGTAATGATGCAGGTCGAGTCAGTGAAGTGGGTAAAGTCCAAGTCACAGAGCAAATGGTCATTGAGCGTTATTCTCATGTCATGCACATTGTTTCCAATGTTGAAGGTGTACTCAAACCTAATGTCAGTGCGATTGAGGTATTAAAAGCCGCTTTACCTGCAGGAACTTTGTCAGGAGCACCTAAAGTACGTGCCATGGAAATTATTGATGAGCTAGAGCCAATTAAGCGCGGTATTTATGGCGGGGCAGTGGGCTATCTTGGCTGGAATGGAGAAATGGATACTGCCATTGCCATTCGTACGGCTGTACTAAAAGATGGTGTGATGCATGCGCAGGCTGGGGCAGGGGTAGTAGCGGATTCTATTCCTGAGTCAGAATGGCAAGAAACTTTAAATAAGCTTCGTGCCTTATTTAAAGCAGCAGAATTAGCCAGTAAAGGGCTAAAAGCGTAATCTTGTCCAAAAAACACGCGATATGATTAAAAAAAGCTGCATTCGATACAAAAAGACGCAAAAACTTGAAAAAAAATGCAAGAAGTACTTGCGCTGATGAAAAAAATTGCTAGAATGCACCCCACTTTCGCAATGCCGGTATAGCTCAGTTGGTAGAGCAACTGACTTGTAATCAGTAGGTCGTGAGTTCGAGTCCCACTGCCGGCACCATTCTTAAAGCGATAAATCTAGAGCTTACCTGACCATAGGCTCAAATTGCAGTACCGCGTTGGAGAGGTTGGGGAGCGGTCAAACCCATCAGACTGTAAATCTGCCGTCTTAGACTTCGAAGGTTCGAATCCTTCCCTCTCCACCATATTTACTAAAAAATAAAGCGCGGGTGTAGTTTAGTGGTAGAACTTCAGCCTTCCAAGCTGATAGTGCGGGTTCGATTCCCGCCACCCGCTCCAATTAGGTAAGCTTTATTGTTAGGCTCATATAGCTCAGTCGGTAGAGCACTTCCTTGGTAAGGAAGAGGTCACCGGTTCAAGTCCGGTTATGAGCTCCAGAATTTATTCAGCAGACGTTGCGTGCAGCTTTGTCTGCATTTAGTGTTTATTATTGGCTAAATCACCCATAAGGGAGACTTAACATGGCTAAGGCTAAGTTTGAACGTAATAAGCCGCACGTAAACGTCGGCACAATTGGTCACGTTGACCACGGTAAAACCACATTAACCGCTGCTATCGCCACTATTTGTGCAAAAGTGCACGGTGGTGAAGCAAAAGGCTACGATCAAATCGACTCTGCTCCAGAAGAGAAAGCTCGTGGTATTACCATTAACACCGCACACGTTGAGTATGACTCTGTAAACCGTCACTACGCACACGTTGACTGTCCAGGCCACGCTGACTATGTTAAAAACATGATCACGGGTGCTGCTCAAATGGACGGCGCGATTTTAGTATGTTCCGCTGCTGACGGCCCAATGCCACAAACACGCGAACACATCTTATTGTCTCGCCAAGTAGGTGTACCATTCATCGTTGTGTTCTTGAACAAGTGCGATATGGTTGACGACGAAGAGTTGTTAGAATTGGTTGAGATGGAAGTACGTGACTTGTTAAGCAAGTACGATTTCCCAGGTGACGACACCCCAATCATCCGTGGTTCTGCATTACAAGCATTGAATGGCGAAGAAGGTCCATTTGGTGTGTCTTCTGTATTAAAATTAGTTGATACATTAGATTCTTATATTCCTGAACCAGTTCGTGCGATTGACCGTCCATTCTTGTTGCCAATCGAAGACGTATTCTCTATTTCTGGCCGTGGTACAGTAGTAACAGGTCGTGTAGAGCGCGGTATCATCAAAGTTGGTGAAGAAGTTGAAATCGTTGGTATCAAAGATACCGCAAAATCAACTTGTACTGGCGTTGAAATGTTCCGTAAGTTGTTAGACGAAGGTCGTGCTGGTGAGAACTGTGGTATTTTATTACGTGGTATTAAGCGTGAAGATATCCAACGTGGTCAAGTATTGGCAAAACCAGGTTCAATCAAGCCACACACACAGTTCCAATCTGAAGTGTACGTATTGAGCAAAGATGAAGGTGGTCGTCATACACCATTCTTCAAAGGCTACCGTCCACAATTCTACTTCCGTACTACAGACGTAACTGGCTCTATTACATTACCAGAAGGTGTAGAGATGGTTATGCCAGGTGACAACGTACAAATGACTGTAGAATTGATCCACCCAATCGCGATGGACGAAGGTTTACGCTTCGCTATCCGTGAAGGCGGCCGTACAGTCGGTGCCGGTGTTGTTGCTAAAATCATCAAGTAATTGATGTGTTAGACTTGTGATGGTAAACTATCACAAGTCAGCAAGATTAAGGCTTGGCGCAGCTAAGCCTTTAATCAGATTAAAAATTTAGGCCAGTAGTTCAATTGGTAGAGCACCGGTCTCCAAAACCGGGTGTTGGGGGTTCGAGTCCCTCCTGGCCTGCCAAATTCCTATCTAATAAGCTGACGGTTTATGACCACACAAGCCGAAGACGTAACTACGAATAATAGTCTTAACACTGTCAAGTGGGTAGTGGCTATTGCTATTCTTATTGCGGCAACCGTGGGTAATCGTTATGCGCCCGAGTTGCTTCCGCAATTATCTTCATGGGTTCGCATTGTTGCACTTGTTGTATTGGCTGTAGGTGCTTTAGCAATTACCTTTACAACAACACAAGGCCAATCCTTTATTAAGCTCTTAAAAGAAGCCCAAGTTGAAGCCCGTCGTATTGTTTGGCCAACTAAAGACGAAACGATGCAGACAACGATGATTGTTTGTGCTGTTGTCGTAGTAATGTCTTTATTGTTGTGGGGCATTGATACCCTATTTGGTTGGATGATTTCGGCTGTTATTGGCTAATAGAAGAGGCATTTATGAGTAAGCGTTGGTATATCGTTCATGCCTATTCAGGCTTCGAAAAGCAAGTTATGCGTTCTTTGCAAGAGCGTATTAAACGCGCTGAAATGGAACATCTGTTTGGTGAAGTATTAGTGCCAACAGAAGAAGTTGTTGAAATTAAAAATGGTGTTAAACGCAAGAGTGAGCGTAAGTTCTTTCCAGGCTATGTGTTAGTACATATGGAAATGAATGATGACTCTTGGCACTTGGTTAAGGATTGTCCTAAGGTAATGGGGTTTATTGGCGGTAAAGCAGATAAGCCAGCACCGATTACTGATAAAGAAGCCGATGCGATTTTAAGTCGCTTGCGTCAAAGTACAGATGCACCACGTCCAAAAACCTTGTTTGAACCAGGTGAAGTGGTACGTGTTGTTGATGGGCCTTTTGCTGACTTTAATGGGGCAGTGGAAGAAGTTCATTACGAGAAGAGTCGTTTACGTGTTGCGGTCATGATCTTTGGCCGTGCAACACCTGTTGATCTTGAGTTTAATCAGGTCGAAAAAGTTTCTTAAGAATACTTGTTTTATGTGTTGAGCATAAAACGAAACACGAACAGTCCTACGTTAAATTATCTGAAAAGGTATTTTAAGGTTTGGGCTGTTTTTTATCACTCTTATATTCGGGGAGCCTTACGGCGTTATTACCCAAGGAGTCTATTATGGCTAAGAAGATTGATGCTTACGTTAAGCTACAAATCCCAGCAGGTAAAGCTAATCCATCTCCACCCATTGGTCCAGCATTGGGTCAACGTGGTGTGAACATTATGGCTTTCTGTAAAGAGTTCAATGCAGCAACACAAAAAATGGAAGTGGGTCAACCAACTCCAGTTGTGATCACTGTTTACTCTGACAAAAGCTTTACCTTTACCATGAAAAGCCCACCAGCAACCTTCTTATTAAAGAAAGCTGCTGGTATCAAATCTGGTTCTAAGCGTCCTAACACCCAAAAAGTGGGTAAAGTGACTCGTGCACAGTTAGAAGAAATCGTCAATATCAAGAAAGCTGACTTAACAGCAGCAGATATGGATGCAGCGGTACGTACCTTGTCTGGTTCTGCCCGTTCTATTGGTATTGAGGTAGAGGGTTAATAACATGGCTAAATTAACTAAGCGTCAAAAGGCGATTAAAGCCGTTGTTCAAGCAGGCAAAGCTTACGGTATCGAAGAAGCGGTTAACGTATTAAGCTCTTTGCCTCCAGCAAAGTTTAAAGAGTCTATCGATATTGCTGTTAACTTAGGTGTTGATCCACGTAAGTCTGACCAAGTAGTTCGTGGTGCTTCTGTATTACCACACGGTACAGGTAAAACTGTACGTGTTGCTGTGTTTGCTCAAGGTGCAAATGCTGAAGCAGCTAAAGCAGCTGGTGCTGATATCGTTGGTTTTGATGATTTAGTCGCTAGCGTTCAAGCTGGTAACTTAGATTTTGACGTTGTAATTGCTACGCCAGACGCAATGCGTGTGGTTGGTAAGTTAGGTACAATTTTAGGTCCACGTGGTTTAATGCCAAACCCTAAAGTTGGTACTGTAACAACTGACGTTACAACAGCTGTTAAAAATGCTAAAGGCGGTCAAGTACGTTACCGTGTTGACAAAGGCGGTATTATTCATACTACCGTTGGTCAAGTTGGCTTCTCTGCTCAAGCAATCAAAGAAAACGTTGAATCTTTAATTGCTGATTTGAAGAAAGCTAAACCAGCAACCTCTAAAGGTGCTTATGTGAAGAAAGTAACTCTTTCTACCACGATGGGCCCAGGTTTAGCCATTGACCAATCTTCTTTAGCAACAGCTTAAGAAATTAAACTTAGGTGCGCTGAGTGCCTAAGTTAAAAAATTGCGGATTTCCGCAGCAAGGACTTTGATACGCTTCCAGAGCGTCAAAGACCTCAGGCGTAAGTGCTTGTCACTTGCTTAAAAGCGGTTAATAAACCAAAGCCTGCGTAGACGCGGTGTGGTTCAGGTTTCTGTACCCCCGCGAATGGCTTAAAGCCAAGGTATTTTACCTTTGTGCTTTTTTATTCTTAGGAGGTTACAGTGACTCTTAAATTAGAGGATAAAAAAGAGATAGTTGCCGAAGTCAACAAAGTTGCTTCTGGTGCATTCTCTGCTGTGGTCGCCGATTACCGTGGTTTAACTGTAGGTCAGTTAACCAAGTTACGTACCAAAGCTCGTGAGCAAGGCGTATATGTGCGTGTTATTCGTAACACCTTAGCGCGTCGTGCAGTAGAAGGTACTAACTTTGCTTGCTTACAAGACTCGTTAGTTGGTCCAAGCATTATTGGTCTCTCTCTGTCTGAAAATGACATGGGTGCAGCCGCTCGTTTGTTTAAAGATTTTGCTAAAGACAACCAAAAATTAGTTGTTAAAGCATTAGGTTTTGACGGCAAATTGTACGATGCCAAAGACATCGACAGAATTGCTTCTTTACCAAACCACAAACAAGCTCTGTCTATGTTGTTGTCTGTCATCCAAGCTCCAGTGTCCAAGTTTGGCCGCTTGATGACTGCTTTGAAAGAACAGAAAGAAGCCGCTTAATCGCAGCTTAATTATTTGAATTCATACCCATTTTATTGGAGTGTATTAACATGGCCTTGTCCAAAGACGAAATTTTAAATGCCGTTGCTGAATTAACAGTAATGGAATTAGTTGACTTAATCGCTGCTTTCGAAGAGAAGTTTGGCGTTTCTGCTGCTGCTGTTGCTGTTGCTGCTGGTCCAGCCGCTGCTGCTGCTCCAGTTGAAGAGCAAACAGAATTTAACGTTGTTATGACCAGCTTCGGCGCAAACAAAGTTAACGTTATTAAAGCAATCCGTGAAATCACTGGCTTAGGCTTAAAAGAAGCTAAAGACATGGTTGAAGGTGCTCCTTCTGTTGTTAAAGAAGGCATCAGCAAAGACGACGCAGCTGCTCTCAAGAAGAAATTGGAAGAAGCTGGCGCAACAGTTGAAGTTAAGTAATCAGCCTAAATTTAGGTGTTTACTTGCAGCTTCAAATGAGCGCAACAATGGCTGGTGGCTGTTTAAGCCGCCGGCCTTTTTCTGTTTTAGTGCATGGTAATTTAGAAACGATTTGACAAGAAACAATTAAGGCTTTATCTCCACTTGTTAATAGATTTGGCTTAGTTTTTTCTTGCAAATAGTTTACCAAGCAGGCTCTAGCAAAGTATTAATTTTGCAAGTGTTTGTGATAGCAGTCTCGCCAGTGTTTTACTGGTTTTCATTCGAGTTTAGTCTAGCTGAGGACTCCAGATGGCATACTCATACACCGAAAAAAAACGCATCCGAAAAAACTTCGGCAAATTGCCCACCTTAATGGATGTGCCACATTTATTAGGCATTCAAGTGGATTCTTATCGCGCGTTTTTACAAGACGGTAAGAAAGCAAAGCAGCGTGAAGATGTCGGCTTACAAGCCGCTTTTAAATCTGTGTTCCCGATTCAAAGTTATTCGGGTAATGCTGCATTAGAGTTTGTGGAATATCATTTGGGGCATCCTGCTTTTGATGTTCGTGAATGTATTTTACGCGGTTTAACTTACGCTGCACCTTTGCGTGTCAAAATCCGTTTAGTGATTTATGACCGTGAAGCAGCCGTTAAAACCATTAAAGATATCCGTGAGCAAGAAGTCTATATGGGCGAAATGCCTTTAATGACCGATAACGGTACTTTTGTGATTAATGGTACAGAGCGTGTTATCGTTTCTCAATTACATCGTAGTCCTGGTGTATTCTTCGATCACGATAAAGGAAAAACTCATTCATCGGGCAAATTATTATTTAATGCGCGTGTGATTCCTTACCGTGGTTCTTGGTTAGACTTTGAATTTGACGCCAAAGACCTCGTATATGTGCGTATTGACCGTCGTCGCAAGTTATATGCCACCATTTTATTACGTGGTTTGGGTTATAACTCCGATCAAATCTTAGAAATGTTCTTTGAAACCACTTCGATTAAACACGAAGAGGGTGCTTACAAATTAGGTTTGGTTGCTGAGCGTTTACGTGGTGAAACTGCCGCTTTTGAAATCGCTTCTAAAGAAAAAGTGATTGTTGAGGTTGGTCGTCGTATTACTCCAAAACATATCCGTGAAATTCAAAAAGCAGGCTTAACCGAGTTAGATATTCCTGCAGATTATTTGCATGGGAAAGTGATTGCTAAAACTATCAATCATCCTGCAACAGGTGAGTTGGTTTGCGAGTGTAATACCGTTATTACCGCTGAAGTATTAACTCGTTTAGCGAAGGCAGGTATTGGTCAGTTTGATATTTTATACACCAACGATATTGATCGTGGTGCGTTTATTGCTGATACCTTACGCGCCGATGCCTCAACACGCACCGAATTAGATGCTTTAGTTGAAATTTATCGTATGATGCGTCCTGGTGAACCACCGACAAAAGACGCAGCCGAAGCCTTATTTAAAAACTTATTCTTTACCCAAGAGCGTTATGACTTATCTGGTGTAGGTCGTATGAAGTTCAATCGTCGTTTAAATCGCGGTAATGACCGTGGTAATGGCGATAGCATGGAAAAAGATGGCGTATTATCTAAACAAGATATCGTTGATGTATTAAAAACTTTAATTGATATCCGTAATGGTAAAGGCGAAATCGACGACATCGACCACTTAGGTAACCGTCGTGTGCGTTGTGTCGGTGAAATGACCGAAAACCAATTCCGTGTGGGCTTGGTGCGTGTTGAGCGTGCAGTTAAAGAGCGTTTAAGCTTGGCAGAAAGCGAAAACTTAATGCCACAAGATTTAATTAACGCTAAACCTGTTTCTGCGGCGATTAAAGAATTCTTCGGTTCTAGCCAATTATCTCAATTTATGGATCAAAACAATCCATTGTCTGAGATTACTCACAAGCGTCGTGTTTCTGCGTTAGGCCCAGGCGGTTTAACTCGTGAGCGTGCTGGCTTCGAAGTCCGTGACGTTCATCCAACTCACTATGGTCGTGTTTGTCCAATCGAAACGCCTGAAGGTCCAAACATTGGATTGATCAACTCCTTAGCGGTATTTGCTCAATCCAATAGCTATGGCTTCTTAGAGTCTCCTTATCGCAAGGTGGCTGATGGTCAAGTACAAGACGAAATCGTTTACTTGTCTGCGATTGAAGAAAGCCAATGCGTGGTTGCGCAAGCGGACTCCGCCGTTGATAGCGAAGGTCGTTTGTTAGATGATTTGGTTGCTGTTCGTCATAAAAACGAATTCACCGTTATGGCACCCGACAAAGTTACCCATATGGACGTTTCACCACGTCAGGTAGTTTCTGTTGCGGCTTCCTTGATTCCGTTCTTAGAACACGACGACGCGAACCGTGCGTTGATGGGTTCTAACATGCAACGTCAAGCTGTGCCAACCTTACGTGCTGACAAACCTTTAGTCGGTACAGGTATGGAGCGTTATGTTGCGCGTGACTCTGGTGTGTGTGTGACAGCAAAACGCGGTGGTGTGATTGATTATGTTGATGCAGCGCGTATCGTTATCCGTGTTGATGAATCAGAAATGGTTGCTGGCGAAGCAGGCGTTGATATTTACAACTTAACCAAGTACACCCGTTCTAACCAAAACACTTGTATTAACCAACGCACTATCGTGAATCGTGGTGATGTGGTTGCTCGTGGCGACACCTTAGCTGACGGTCCATCTGTTGACTTAGGTGAATTGGCCTTGGGTCAAAATATGCGTGTTGCGTTCATGCCTTGGAATGGTTACAACTTCGAAGACTCGATTTTGTTATCTGAGCGTGTGGTGCAAGAAGACCGTTTCACGTCTATTCATATTCAAGAGTTGTCTTGTATTGCCCGTGATACCAAGTTAGGCCCTGAAGAAATCACTGCCGATATTCCAAACGTTGGTGAAGCTGCATTATCCAAATTAGACGAATCAGGTATCGTTTATATTGGTGCTGAAGTGAATGCTGGCGATATTCTGGTTGGTAAAGTGACACCAAAAGGTGAAACGCAACTCAGCCCAGAAGAGAAGTTATTACGTGCTATCTTCGGTGAAAAAGCATCTGATGTAAAAGACAGTTCTTTACGTGTGCCTTCTGGTACTAAAGGAACGGTTATTGACGTACAAGTCTTTACGCGTGACGGTGTTGATAAAGACAGCCGTGCCTTAGCGATTGAGAAACAACAACTCAATGCTTACCGTAAAGACTTAAAAGAAGAATATCGTATTTTTGAAGAAGCTGCGCGTAGCCGTTTATTGTCCTTGTTAAAAGGTCAAGAAGTGAATGGTGGTGCAGGCTTTAAGAAAGGCGATGTGTTGTCTGAAGACAACCTTAGTGGCTTAAAGTTAGACCAATGGTTTGATATTCGTCCTGTTGATGATAGCGTTGCTGATCAATTAGAGCGTGTACAAGCGTATCTTCAAGAGCGTCAAGAAGAAATCGAAGACAAGTTTGAAGATAAAAAACGCAAAATCACCACAGGGGATGATTTAACAACTGGCGTATTGAAAGTTGTTAAAGTGTATTTAGCGGTTAAGCGTCGTATCCAACCAGGTGATAAGATGGCCGGTCGTCACGGTAACAAAGGTGTGGTCTCAGTGATTATGCCTGTTGAAGATATGCCGTATGACGAAAATGGTGAGCCAGTTGATGTGGTGTTAAACCCATTGGGCGTTCCATCGCGTATGAACGTTGGTCAGATTTTAGAAACCCACTTAGGTTGGGCGGCTAAAGGCTTAGGTACGAAGATTGGTAAGATGTTGGATCAACAACGTCAAGCCGCTGAGTTACGTGAGTTCTTAGATAAAATTTATAACCAAGTTGGTGGTGAGCAAGAAAGCTTAGAAGAGTTAGGTGACAACGAAGTCATGGCTTTGGCCAAAAACTTACGTGGTGGTGTGCCGATTGCAACGCCTGCTTTTGACGGCGCACATGAAACCGAAATTAAAGCCTTATTGCGTTTAGCCGATCAATCTGAAAATGGTCAACAATGGTTATATGATGGCCGTACAGGTGAGCGTTTTGACCGTCAAGTGACTGTGGGTTATATGTACATGCTCAAGCTCAACCATTTGGTTGACGATAAGATGCATGCGCGTTCGACAGGTTCTTACTCCTTAGTGACTCAACAACCATTAGGTGGTAAAGCCCAGTTCGGTGGTCAGCGTTTCGGTGAGATGGAAGTGTGGGCGCTTGAAGCTTATGGCGCAACATATACCTTACAAGAAATGCTCACTGTCAAGTCTGACGATGTCAATGGCCGTACCCGCATCTACAAAAACATTGTTGATGGCGACCATCGTATGGAGCCAGGTATGCCCGAATCCTTTAACGTGTTAATTAAAGAGATTCGTTCATTAGGTATTAACATTGAGTTAGACAACGAATAAGCACCATGAGCAAGATAGGTTTGGCCTATCTTGCCTTTTGCTGGAGATACAGCCTTGAAAGACTTGCTCAATATTTTGCAAAGCCAAGGAAAAGAAGTCGAATTTGACCGTATTCGTATTGGTTTGGCTTCGCCTGAAATGATTCGCTCTTGGTCTTATGGTGAAGTCAAAAAGCCAGAAACCATCAACTATCGTACGTTTAAGCCAGAACGCGAAGGTTTGTTCTGTGCCAAAATCTTTGGTCCAATCAAAGATTATGAATGTTTATGTGGTAAATATAAGCGCATGAAATTTCGCGGTGTGATCTGCGAAAAATGTGGTGTTGAAGTTACCCTCACTAAAGTACGTCGTGAGCGTATGGGTCATATTGAATTGGCCTCACCAACGGCGCATATTTGGTTCTTAAAATCTTTACCAAGCCGTATTGGTTTGTTGCTCGATATGACCTTACGTGATATTGAGCGTGTATTGTATTTTGAAAGCTTTGTGGTGATTGAGCCTGGTATGACACCTTTAGAAAAAGGTCAATTATTATCAGACGAAGACTACTACACCGCCTTAGAAGAATATGGTGATGAGTTTGACGCCAAAATGGGTGCTGAAGCGATTCAAGCCTTATTAAAGGATATTGATTTGCAAGCCGAAATGGAGCGTTTGCGTGAAGAAATTCCTAATACTGGCTCTGAAACCAAACTCAAAAAGCTTTCTAAGCGTTTAAAATTAGTTGAGTCATTCTTGTCTTCTGGTAACAAACCAGAGTGGATGGTGATGACAGTATTGCCAGTATTACCACCCGATTTACGTCCATTAGTGCCGTTGGATGGTGGTCGTTTTGCAACCTCTGATCTTAACGATTTGTACCGTCGTGTTATCAACCGTAATAACCGTTTGAAGCGTTTATTAGAGTTAAGTGCACCAGATATTATCGTACGTAACGAAAAACGTATGTTGCAAGAGGCGGTAGATGCGTTATTAGATAACGGTCGCCGTGGTCGTGCGATTACAGGCAGTAACAAGCGCCCATTAAAATCCTTAGCGGATATGATTAAGGGTAAACAAGGTCGCTTCCGTCAAAACTTGCTTGGTAAGCGTGTTGACTACTCTGGTCGTTCCGTTATCGTGGTAGGTCCAACCTTACGTTTGCATCAGTGCGGTTTACCGAAGAAAATGGCTTTAGAATTATTCAAGCCGTTTATTTTCGCTAAATTAGAAAGCAAAGGTTTGGCAACAACGATTAAAGCTGCCAAGAAAATGGTAGAGCGTGAAACGGCAGAAGTGTGGGATATTCTTGCTGATGTGATTCGCGAACATCCGGTCATGTTAAACCGTGCGCCAACCTTGCACCGTTTAGGTTTACAAGCGTTTGAGCCTGTGTTGATTGAAGGTAAGGCGATTCAGTTACACCCATTAGTCTGTACCGCATTTAACGCCGACTTCGACGGTGACCAAATGGCGGTACACGTACCGTTAACCTTAGAAGCACAATTAGAAGCGCGTGCGTTAATGATGTCCACAAACAACATCTTATCGCCAGCTAACGGTGAGCCAATTATTGTACCGTCCCAAGACGTGGTATTGGGTTTGTACTATATCTCCCGTGACAAGATTAATGCCAAAGGTGAGGGCATGGTCTTTGCTGACTTTGCTGAAGTTACCCGTGCATTAGCCAATAAAGCAGTTGATATTCATGCGCGTATTAAAGTGCGTGTTCGTGAAGTCACGATTGATGACGAGGGTAACCGTCAAGAGCGTAAGTTCTTAGCAGATACCACGCCTGGTCGTTGTATGTTGTGGAACATTGTGCCAGAAGGCTTACCATACAATGTTATCAACCAACCCATGACCAAGAAAAATATCTCTAAGTTAATCAACACCTGTTATCGCGTGTTGGGCTTAAAAGATACGGTTATTTTTGCTGACCAATTAATGTACTTAGGTTTCCGTCAAGCGACTTACTCTGGTGTGTCGGTTGGTATGGAAGACATGGTTATTCCAGATGAAAAACAAGTCATCATTGGCGATGCCGAAGAAGAAGTACGTGAAATTGAAGGTCAATATAGTGCAGGTTTGGTAACAGGCCAAGAGCGTTATAACAAAGTTGTCGATATTTGGTCGCGTACTAACGAACGAGTTGCCAAAGCGATGATGGACAACTTGTCGACTGAAAAAGTTATCAATAAACAAGGTGTCGAAGAGTCTCAAAAATCCTTCAACTCCATCTTTATTATGGCCGACTCTGGTGCTCGTGGTAGCGCGGCACAGATTCGTCAGTTAGCAGGTATGCGTGGTTTGATGGCTAAACCAGACGGCTCGATTATCGAAACCCCAATTAAAGCGAACTTCCGTGAAGGTTTGACTGTTCTTCAGTACTTTATTTCAACTCACGGTGCGCGTAAAGGTTTGGCCGATACCGCGTTAAAAACCGCGAACTCTGGTTACTTAACCCGTCGTTTGGTTGATGTGGCACAAGACTTAGTCATTACTGAGCCAGATTGTGGTACAAGCCAAGGTTTAAGCATGACACCATTGATTCAAGGTGGTGACATCATTGAGCCTTTACGTGAGCGCGTATTAGGTCGTGTTGCGGCAGTTGATGTGGTTGCGCCACATTCTGATGAAGTCGTTGCTCCAGCAGGTACATTATTAGACGAAAAATGGGTAGAAAAGCTAGAGTTAGCAGGTGTGGACGAGGTGATTGTTCGCTCGGTAATTACTTGTAAAACTCGTTTTGGTGTTTGCTCTAACTGTTATGGTCGTGACTTGGCACGTGGTCATCAAGTGAATATTGGTGAATCGATTGGTGTTATGGCTGCACAATCCATTGGTGAACCAGGTACACAGTTAACTATGCGT